>SLLK01000003.1 GCA_007134115.1 Gammaproteobacteria bacterium
GGTCCAGTTGTGGAAATACTCGTGGCCAACCACCGCCAGGATGGCCTCGAAATCGCCGTCCGTGGCGGTTTCCGGACGCGCCAGCACGCACTTGGAGTTGAAGATGTTGAGCCCCTTGTTCTCCATGGCGCCCATGTTGAAATCATCCACCGCCACAATCATGAACAGGTCCAGATCGTATTCCAGCCCCCACACCTGCTCATCCCAGTACATGGACTTCTTCAGTGATTCCATGGCGTGCGGGCATTTTTCCTCGTCGCCGTGGGCCACGTACATATGCAGCGGAATCTCGCGCCCCGAACGCGTGGTGAAACTGTCCTCCACGCACGCGAGATCCCCGGCCACCAGCGCAAACAGGTAACACGGCTTGGGGAACGGATCCTCCCAGCTCACCCGATGCCGGCCGCCGGCGAGGGCTTCCCGGGCCAGCGGATTGCCGTTGGACAGCAACACCGGATACGCCTGCTGATCGGCCTCGATGGTGGTGCGGTAACGCGCCAGCACATCCGGACGATCAATAAACCAGGTGATACGGCGGAACCCTTCTGCCTCGCACTGGCTGAAAAAGCCGCTGCCCGAACGGTAGAGCCCCTCCAGCGCGGTATTGGTTTCCGGATGAATGCGCACCTCGGTTTCCAGCTCAAAAGCATCGCTGGTCACCGGGATGGAGAGCTGGTCATCCGCAATGTTGTACTCGTCCCTGCCCAGCGCCCGGCCGTCCAGCCGCAGCGCCAGCGTCTCAAGCGCCTCCCCGTCCAGTACCAGCGCCGACGCACCCTCACTGTCCGGGTTGGCACGCACCTTCATGCGCGTGAACACATCGGTGTGATCCTCATGCAAATCGACATGCAGATCCACGGTATCGATGAGAAATGGCGGTGGCGTGTAATTCTTCAGGTAGATGTTGCGGGGCGTTGCTTCGCGCATGGTCGGACCGGACTCCACGGGGGCAGGGAAACAATGGGCAATGATGGCCGGGGTCGGGAGCGGGCGCAAGGGCCCGGCGGCTATCAGCCAATAGCTAATAGCTAATAGCTAATAGCTAATAGCTACGAGCCAATAGCTACGAGCTCGTATCCTGACGGCGAAGATCGGCCCGCACCAGTTTCAGCGTATCGAAAGTATAGGCGCCGTCGAGCGCTTCATACACCGGACGCAGGCGCGCCACAGGCTGTCCGTCTTCCTGCAGGGCGTCACGCAGCTGTTCAAGTTCGGCCGCGGGCAAATCAACCAGCTCGGCCAGAGCGATTTCCCCCTGTTCCACCGCCCGCGCCAGATGCTCGTTGATGGTGGCGGGCGCCAGATCGCGCTGGCGGGCAATCTCGTGCGCCGGCAGACCCTGCCGGAACAGCTCCAGCGTCTGACGCTGAGTCTCGCTGTCGCCGCCCGGCTCTTCGAGTGACAGCAACAGGTCAAGAAACTGTTGCCCGTAGCGCGCCAGCTTGTGCTGGCCCACCCCGCTGACCTCCATCATCTGCTCCAGGGTCGTGGGCCGCCGGCGGAGCATGTCGGCGAGCGTGGCGTCGGCGAAGATCACGTAGGCCGGCACGCCCTCGGCTTCGGCCAGTTCGCGGCGCAGCTTGCGCAGGGCTTCCCAGTGCGCGGCCGCGGGTACGCTGCCGTCGGCGCCGGTCGGGGCGGCGGCCTGCCGGGCGCGCTTGCCCGCTGGCGGCAGAATATCCTGGCGCAGTTCGAGCTGTTCCTCGCCACGCAGCAACTGGCGACTCTGGCCGGCCAGCCGCAGGCCGCCATGCCCTTCCGGATCGCTTTGCAGATAACCCAGCGCGAGTAACTGGCGCAGAATGGATTGCCAGGTTTGTTTGGGATGCTCGGTGCCAATACCGAAGGTGCTCAGACGATCATGCCCGAGGCGCGCCAGGCGCTCGTTGCGCTTGCCCAGCAACACCTCGGTGACATGCGCGGCGCCAAAGCGCTGGCCGGTACGATAGACGCAGGACAGGGCCTTGCGCGCCGCCTCGGTGGCATCCCAGGTGTGCGGCGGCGACAGGCAATTATCACAATTACCGCAACCCCCGGGATGCTGCTCGCCGAAGTATTCAAGCAACGTCTGGCGGCGACAACCGGTGGTCTCGCAATAGGCCAGCAACGCTTCCAGGCGCTGGCGCTCGACCTGCTGCTGTTCCTCGGCAGCCGTGGAGGCCGCCAGCATCTGGCGCACCTGATACACATCCTGCAGGCCGTAGACCAGCCACGCATCGGCGGCCAGCCCGTCACGACCGGCGCGGCCGGTTTCCTGGTAATAGGCCTCGATGGACTTGGGCAGGTCCATATGCGCGACGAAGCGCACATCAGGCTTGTCGATCCCCATACCGAAGGCCACCGTGGCCACCACCACCAGGCCATCCTCGCGCAGAAAACGCTCCTGATGCAGTTGCCGGGTCTGCTGGGGCAACCCGGCGTGATACGGCACCGCCGGCACCCCCTGGTTGCTCAGCCACTCCGCCACCGATTCGGTGCGCTTGCGGCTCAGGCAGTAAACAATCCCCGACTCATCGGCATGGTGCTGGCGTATAAAGCCCAGCAACTGGCTCTTGGCATTGCTCTTGAGACCCACGGTGTAACGAATGTTGGGCCGATCAAAGCTGGCCACCCATGTTTGCGCGCCATCGGGAAACAACTGGCGCAGGATTTCCTCACGCGTGCGCTGGTCGGCAGTGGCCGTGAGGGCGATGCGCGGCACCCGGGGAAAACGCCGGCGCAGCACATCCAGCTTCATGTACTCGGGCCGGAAGTCATGCCCCCACTGCGATACGCAATGCGCCTCGTCGATGGCGAACAACGTCGGCGACGCCTGCTCCAGCAGGTCCAGGGTGTTCCCGCCCAGCAGTCGCTCCGGCGCCACATACAGCAGATCCAGTTCACCCGCACGCGCGGCCTGCTCCACGCTGCGCTGCGTAGCGGCATCCAGGCTGGAATTGAGATACGCCGCACGCACCCCGTGATGGCGCAGCGCCTCGACCTGGTCGCGCATCAGCGCGATCAGTGGCGACACCACCACCGCCATACCGGACTGCATCAGCGCCGGCACCTGGTAGCACAGCGACTTGCCGCCGCCGGTAGGCATCAGCACCAGCGCGTTGTGGCCTGCCAGCAAGGCTTGAATGATTTCCAGCTGCTCGCCACGAAACTGCTCGTAGCCGAACACATCACGCAATATTCGGTGGGCCTGGTCTTGCACGGGGATATCATCGGGTCGGGGCTGCATCGCCGGTTTCCTCCTCCATGTGGTTGCCGGTCAGGTGCGTGTGAGGATATCTGTTTTGGCGATTGCCCACCACCGCACGAGGGCGCTGTGCACACCCGGCGCGAAGCCCGCCGGGTGCGAGTAAAATAACAGACAGCCCGGGCTATCCAGACCCGCCAATTCGACGTACTCTGGATACTGACCTTCCACCCAACCGGAACTTCCCATGAAAAACCTGCTCAGCACCACCGCCGTCGCCGCCGCCGTTATGCTGGCCGCCGCGTGCACGA
>SLLK01000181.1 GCA_007134115.1 Gammaproteobacteria bacterium
AAGGCACCGGGGTGGAAAGGCTGTTGCTTTGATTCTTCGGTGTATTCGGTGATTTCGGTGGCTGGTTTAATTGGGGAGCCACCCTCTCCGGAAAATGCCACTGAAGACACCGAAGGCACCGGGGTGGAGAGATTGTCGCCTTGATCTTCCGGTGGCTGATTTTCGTCGCATGTTCAGTGCCACCGTTGTGCTGAGGTGCGTTCAGGGTACGTCCACACCCTCGGCGCGCAGGAACTTCGCTACGCGGATCAGTGGCAGGCCGATCAGCGCGGTGGGGTCGTCACTGCGCACCGATTCAAACAGACTGATCCCCAGTGATTCGCTGCGAAAGCTCCCGGCACATCCCCAGGGTTCGTCCAGCGCCAGATAGCGCGCAATGGTTTCCGCGTCCAGGACGCGCATCTGGACCACGGTGTCGACGATGTCTTCGTGCATGGTGCCGGTGGCGGCGTTGAGCACGCATACGCCGGTGTGAAAGCGCACCGCCTGGCCCGCCAGCATGCGCAACTGCGCGGCGGCGCGCTCCGGGGTGCCGGGCTTGCCCAGTATCTGCCCCTCGACGACCGCCACCTGATCGGAACCGATGACCAGAGACTGGCTTCCTTGCGCGCCGGCCCGGGCCTTGGCCTGTGACAATCGCGCCACCAGTTGTGTGGCGTCCTCACCCTTGAGCGCCGTTTCATCCACCGCCGGCGCGACACACGTGAAAGGGATCTGCAAGCGTTCCAGCAGCTGGCGCCGGAAGGGCGAGGTGGAGGCGAGTATCAGTTCGGGCATGGTGGTTTTGACCGTGGTAACGGGGTGGTCGCACATTGGAGATCAGCCATTTTTGCCTGTCAAGCACACAAATCCGGGTGCAATTCCGATGATTACTGCAAAAACAAAGGCTTGCGAATAGAATACCTTTTGACAACCGGCGCGGCTGTCTCTATCATGGCGCGCTTATGGCTGGGAAGGCTTCAGAGCTCGTGCAGGTGGACCGCCTGATTGCCACGGGCGCCCGTCGCCAGGGTGAAGTGGCGCTCAGCGAGCTGCCCAGGCTGTCTGCGGAATTGCTTGAGGCGACGCCGGTTGCCACATACGACATGGCGTTCGGCCGTGACGAGGATGGTCGGCAATTGGTGAGCGGCAAGCTGGCGGTCACCGTCAGCATGCGCTGTCAGCGTTGTCTGGAGCCGGTGCAGGTCACGCTGGCTCCGCAGTTTGTGTGGGAATGCGTGTGGAGTGAAACGCAGTTTCCCAATGTGGCGGCCGGTCACGATCCTTATTTGTTGAGCGAGGATCCCGTACCGCTGTATGAAATGATCGAGGATGAGCTGATCCTCAGTTTGCCCCTGGTGCCGGGTCATCAGGAACACGAAGCATGCGTGCCGCCGGCTGTGCCAGAAGCCGTCGCCGGGGCGCCGGAAAAGACGCCGAAGCAACGTCCACACCCGCTGGCCGGGTTGGCGAAGCTCAAGCGAAATGATGAATAACACGGAGTCGTATCATGGCCGTACAACAGAATCGTAAAACCCGCAGCAAGCGCGGCATGCGTCGTGCCCACGATGCTCTCAAGGGGCCGACGCTTTCAGTGGATCCCGTTTCCGGCGAGACCCACGTGCGTCATCACGTGACGGCCGACGGCTACTATCGTGGTCGCAAGGTGATTGCTTCGCGCGAAGAAGAATAGGATTTCTGCGGGCGGGCGGACACGCTGCCCGTCATCCCCCAACGAGCAGGACGTGATGAGGGAACCCATCCGTATTTCGCTGGATGCCATGGGCGGTGATTTCGGGCCGTCGGTGGTCGTGCCGGCGGCCTTGCATGCGCGGCGCAAAAATCCCGGGCTTGAACAGGTGCTGGTGGGCGACGAAAGTGTGCTGCTGGCGATGCTTGAAGAGCACGGGGCGGCACCCGACGAATATCTGCGCATCCGGCACGCGAGCCAGACGGTGGCCATGGACGAGGCACCGTCCAAAGCCTTGCGGCACAAGAAAGACTCATCCATGCGTGTGGCCATCGACCTGGTCAAGAAGGGTGAGGTCGACGCCTGCGTGAGTGCCGGCAACACCGGTGCCCTGATGGGCACCGCGCGCTTTGTGCTCAAAACCATTCCCGGTATTGATCGTCCCGCCATTCTGTCAGCAATCCCTTCCATCCGCGGCCACACCCACATGCTGGATCTGGGCGCCAACGCTGACTGCGACCATGAGCAGTTGTTCCAGTTTGCGGTCATGGGTTCGGTGCTGGCCACTGCGGTCAACAACGTGCCCGAGCCACGCGTGGGCTTGCTCAATATCGGTGAGGAAGAGGGCAAGGGTGTCGAACGGGTACAGAAGGCCGCCGAACTGCTGGCCCGCAGCAGTCTCAATTATGTAGGCTTTGTGGAAGGGAATGACATTTACACCGGTCAGGTGGATGTAGTCGTTTGCGATGGCTTTTCCGGCAATGTTGCCCTGAAAACCAGTGAAGGGCTGGCCAAGATGGTCAGCCACTATATTCGGGAGGAATTCTCGCGCAACTGGTACTCCCGGCTTGCCGGGCTGGGGGCCTGGCCGGTGCTCAGCGCACTGCGTGAGCGCATGGACCCGCGCGCCTATAATGGCGCCAGTCTGCTGGGGCTTCAGGGTATCGTGATCAAGAGTCACGGCGGGGCGGACAGCTTCGCCTTTGCCAACGCTATCGAGATGGCCCTGGTGGAAGTGCGTAACCAGGTGCCGGAGCGAATCGGGCATCTGGTCGCCTCCGCACTGGCCGACGCAGATGGAAACGGAGACTGAATCACGGAGAAAGCTGATGCCATGTGGACGCATCACGGGCACGGGGTCGGGATTGCCCGAACGGGTGATGACCAATGCGGACATGGAAAAGCTGGTAGATACCAGTGATCAGTGGATACGTGAACGGTCCGGCATCAGGCAGCGCCATATTGCCTCCGATGAGGAAACGACCACCGTCCTGGCCGAAACCGCGGCGCGCAATGCCCTGACGGCGGCCGGCCTCGAACCCGGCGATCTGGACATGATCGTCATGGGTACCACCACACCGGACCAGATTTTTCCCAACGCGGGTGTATTACTGCAGGCACGCCTGGGTGCAGGCGGGATTCCGGCGTTTACCCTGGAGGCGGCGTGCACCAGTTTCCTTTACGCACTGAGCGTGGCTGACAAGTTCATCCGCTGCGGTGAAGCGCGACGCATCCTGGTGGTCGGCGCCGAAAAACTCAGTCCGCTGGTTGACTGGACGGACCGCAGTACCTGCGTGCTGTTTGGTGACGGCGCCGGTGCCGTGGTGCTGGAAGCGGACGATGAGCCCGGCGTGATCGCCACGCGGTTGCATGCCGACGGTCAGTATCGCGATCTGTTGTACTTCCCGGCGGGCGTGGGCAAGGATTTCCCCCGTGTTTCGGACAGTCGCATCCAGATGAAGGGCAACGAGGTATTTCGCGTGGCGGTCAAATCGCTGGGCGAGGCCTCACGGGCCATCCTGGAAGACCAGGGCATCGGTCGGG
>SLLK01000264.1 GCA_007134115.1 Gammaproteobacteria bacterium
TCGCGCGCCCTCGAAACCCTCATCGAACCTGAACTCACGCGGCCCGCGCATCTCTTCATCGTACTGCTTGCGTTTTTCCGGGTTTTTCAGGGTGTCATACGCTTCGTTAATGGCCTTCAATTTTTCCTCGGCGGTTTTGTCGCCGCCGGTTTTATCGGGATGAAACCGATGGGCCAGTTTCAGATATGCGGTCCGGATCTGTTCAGGCGTCGCGTTCTGCGGCACGCCGAGGGTCTCGTAGTAGTTTTTAACGGTCGTCGGCATAAGCGCTCACCTCCGGCCCGCTACTTTTCCTCGTCCTCGACGGTGAAGTCTGCGTCAACAGTGCCGCCGGTTCCCGGGCCGCCCTGAGGTTCTTCGCCGCCCGCCGCTTTCGCTTCAGCGCCCGCCGTGGCGTACATCGCCTCGGCCAGCTTGTGCGATTCCGACGTCACCTGGCTCACAGCCGTTTCGATCGCCGAAACGTCTTCGCCTTTAAGCGCTTCGCGCAGACTGTTCAGCGCCGCCTCGACCGAATCCCTGTCTTCGGCGCTGATTTTCTCGCCGTGTTCGCGCAACGTTTTCTCGGTCGTGTAAAGCAGCGCGTCCGCGTTGTTGCGTATTTCCACCGCCCGTTTGCGCTCTTCGTCTTCCTGCGCGTGCGCCTCGGCGTCTTTGACCATCTGGTCTATTTCAGATTCACTGAGCCCGCTCGACGCCTCGATCCGTATCTTCTGCTCCTTGTTCGTGGCAAGATCTTTGGCCGACACGTGCACGATCCCGTTGGCGTCGATATCGAACGTGACTTCGATCTGCGGCACGCCGCGCGGCGCAGGCATGATGCCCTCGAGGTTAAACTGGCCCAGGGTGCGGTTGTCCTTTGCGAACTCGCGCTCGCCCTGCAGCACATGCACCGTCACCGCCGTCTGGCTGTCCGCGGCAGTCGAAAATATCTGACGTTTGCTGACAGGTATCGTGGTGTTGCGCTCGATCAGTTTCGTGAAAACACCGCCGAGAGTCTCGATCCCCAAAGACAGCGGCGTCACGTCAAGCAGCAGCACGTCTTTCACCTCGCCGGAAAGCACGCCCGCCTGAATTGCTGCCCCGATAGCCACAACCTCGTCCGGATTCACCCCGCGATGCGGCTCTTTGCCGAACAGGTTCTGCACTATGTCGCCAACAGCCGGCATGCGCGTCATACCGCCGACCAGGATCACCTCGTCAATATCCTCCGCCGTAAGATTCGCGTCTTTCAGCGCCAGGCGGCACGGTTCCTTTGTTCGTTCGAGCAGGTCTTCGCACAACTGTTCGAGTTTCGAGCGGGTCAGGCGGTAATTGAGATGCTTCGGGCCGGACGCATCGGCGGTGATGAACGGCAGATTGACATCGGTCTGCACAGCCGAAGACAACTCGATTTTCGCTTTTTCAGCCGCCTCCTTCAGCCGCTGCAACGCCATCGGGTCGCTGCGTATGTCGATGCCCTGGTCCTTCTTGAACTCGTCGGCCAGCCAGTCGATCACCCGCTGATCGAAATCGTCGCCGCCGAGGTGCGTGTCACCGTTGGTGCTGAGAACCTCGAACGTGTCCTGCCCGATTGTAAGGACAGAAACATCGAACGTGCCGCCGCCGAAATCGAACACCGCAACCTTCTCGTTCACCTTCTTGTCCAGCCCGTACGCCAGAGCCGCCGCCGTTGGCTCATTGATAATACGCTGAACCTCCAGCCCGGCGATCGCGCCGGCGTCCTTCGTGGCCTGCCGCTGAGAATCGTTGAAATACGCAGGAACGGTGATTACGGCTTTCGTGACAGCCTCGCCGATATAAGCCTCGGCCGTCTCCTTCATTTTGCGCAGGACCATCGCCGAGATCTCCGGCGGCCGGTGTGTCTTGCCCTGAACCTCGACCTCGCTGTCCCCGTTTGACGCTCGAGTCACCTTATAAGGCACAAGCTGGATCTCGCGCTCCACCTCTTCATACCGCCTGCCCATGAAGCGTTTGATCGACCCGACCGTGTTGGCCGGGTTCGTGATTGCCTGCCGTTTGGCCGGAGCCCCGACAAGCCGCTCGCCGTCTTTGGTAAACGCGACAATCGACGGGGTTGTCCGGCTACCCTCCGGGTTGGCGATGACGGTGGCTTGCCCGCCTTCCATGACGGCCACGCAAGAGTTAGTCGTGCCGAGGTCGATGCCTATTGACCGTGCCATTTGTAAGTTCTCCTTTCAGCGCGCTAACGCGGCAGCGCTTTTTCATTTCAGATAACATATTCTTTAACTGCAAAAGAGCAACTAACATGCCAACAGGCGCGCGTTCGCCCCGAACACCGCAGTTTATGACCTCAGAGCCCACCCAAAAAGGCCCGCAGGCTCGGCTGAAACGCCAGGAAACCCGCCATTGCGTTTTATTCTGCAACACCGCCGCTGCATTGTGAAACAGAATGGCCGCCCATCTTGTCGGCCGGCCGCGGTTTTCCCGCGAAAAAACGGGCCGCGCGCGTTGGCACGCCGCTTGCTCAACACGATGCAGAAAGTTAAAACACACCAATCTGCATAGGTGCTAAAGGAGGATAGAACAATGACGTTTGCAACCTGGAATCCCTGGAGAGAGATGGAAGCGTTGCGGCGCGAAATCGAGAGAGCCTTTGAGCAGTACGCGCCTGACGGCGACGACCCGCAGAACCGCCGGTTCATGCCAAGAGACCGGTTCGCGCGTTCCTACCCATACATGAATGTAAGCGAAGACAAAGACCACGTCTATGTCGAAGCGCTCGCGCCGGGAGTCGATCCAGACTCGCTCGAAATAACCATCGTGCGCGACACACTGCGGGTCGCCGGCGAAAAACAGCCTATCCGCATGGAAGTGAAGCCCGAAGCGTATCACCGCAACGAGCGGCTCGCAGGCAAATTTATCCGCGCCATCACGCTGCCCGTCGAAGTCGACGGCGACAAAGTCTCGGCCGATTACGCCAACGGCGTGCTGTTGATCAAACTCCCAAAGGCAGAGGCGGCCAAGCCAAAGCAAATCGAAGTCAAAATCGCCTGAAAAAAACAAAAAAGATTACAGCCAGGAGGTTTAAAAAATGAAAGAGCCAACGGTTCCGCAGAAAAGAGAAGAGAAGGTCCCCCAGACAAGAGAAGAAGCGCGCACGCTCGTGCCGCCGGTTGACATCTTCGACGTCGAACACGGGCTGGCGGTGGTCGTGGACCTGCCCGGCGTGAAAAAGGAAGATATCGAAGTGCGAGTCGAAAACGACGTGCTCACAATCGCCGGCAAAGCAAAACATAAGCCAACGGGAAATGTGCTGCACCGTGAATTCGAGTTGGTAAACTACTTCCGTCAGTTCGAGCTGAGCGAACACGTCGACCAGGAAAAAATAAAGGCCGAAATGAAGTACGGCGTGCTGACTATCCATATGCCGAAAGCGGAAAAGGCAAAACCCCGCAAAATCGCCGTAAACGTCGCCTGAATCATGCGCAAAACGCCGCAAAAAAGGCGAAGTCCCGCAA
>SLLK01000352.1 GCA_007134115.1 Gammaproteobacteria bacterium
AAATGGCTGGATATCATGCAGGGCGAGGTGCGCGCCAAGCGCGAAACGCTGGAACACGCCCGCGAACAGCGACAGAATTCAGACAAGCACATTCATCAGCGCAGCCTCGAAGCGGCGCTGGAGTTTGTGGTGCGTCCCGCCCTGGCGCACGCGGCTGCAGAACTCAAGCGTCGCCGCATCAATTGCCGTATACAGGAGCACAAGGGGACGCTGAGCATGGAGGCGGCGTCGAAGAGCGACGAGCGTCTGTTCAAGCTGTCGTTTACCGGCGATCCGGCGAAGGGTCTGGTACGCGTCGACTGGACGCTGGGCGAAGCGGTGCAAAAGGGCTCTGACAGGGTGTCCGCCGGGGCATTAAGCCCGACCGTGGTGCAGCATTATGTTTCAACGCTGGATGCGGGCAGGCAACCCGGGCATTGATGACCGCTGTCAGGGCTGACTCAGGGGCGTGCCCATGTGCCGCCAACAGCGCTCGACTTTTCATCCACGGTGCTCGCGGGCAAGACGATATCGCTGGCCAGCGGCAGGTGGTCCGACATGGAATAGTCCACTACCCGACTGTCACGTAACTGCAGCGCAGGCGACACCAGAATGTGATCCAGGTCCTGTCGCGGGCGCCAGCTGGGGAAGGTATCCAGAGCCGCGCCATGATGGTTGGCTACCGCCAGCGGGAGACGCCGGTCCAGCAGGTCACCCCGGCAGTTCATATCTCCCATCAACACCACCCGGTCATGATGTGCCACCAGCCCCCGCAGATAGGCCAGTTGCTGGCTGCGCGAGGGTTCTCCCAATGCCAGATGGGCAATGACGACCACCAGTTCATTGTCACCCGTACCGAAGCGCACGGTCATCGCTCCGCGCCCGGGAAATAAGCCCGGCAAACGGTGTTCGACTATTTCGCCGGGCGCATCACGGCACAGCAGCCCGAGACTGTGACTGGCGAAGCGGCCCAGTTGGCGGTTGATCTGCGCATACCACCAGGGAAAACCGGCGGCGCGGGCAAGATACTCCACCTGATTGATATGGCTGCTGCGCACGCTGCCGGCGTCGGCCTCCTGCAAGCCGACAATATCGTAATCACGCAGCAGACCGGCCATGCGATCCAGGTTATGGCGGCGACGGGTACACGGCAGCACATGGCGCCAGCTGCGCGTGACGTAGTGGCGGTAGCGGGCCGTTTCGATACCCACTTGCATGTTATAGGTCAACACACGCAATGGTCTGGAGGTGGCCCGTGTTTCAGTCATTTTAATCCCGGTGCAGATTGGCCGGTGCAGCGCCAAGATGCGGTATGTATAATGGTTCAGCCGCGATGTATCCATCCGGTGGTACGCAGGTGGCCGCGCAGTCGATGCGTGTGTCGCACAACTTAAAACAAGTCTAACGTAACCGTGTGAACCTTGTATGAACGACATGATCCCCGGTTCATGGCACGGCTGCGAATAATTGCGATGTTCTGAGGAGGATGACTCAATGTTGACCCAATCACTTCTGGCCCTGATCGGGTTTGTCGGCTGGACAGTCCTGTTGTTGCTGGTTCTGGCCGCCCTGCGCACGGGCGTGGTGCTTTCAGGGCGTAAAAAAGCGCATGAGTTTGCGCCCGACGGCGCGGATGTATCGCCTTTTTCCAATCGCTTGTGCCGGGCACACGCCAATTGCCTGGAAACACTGCCACTGTTTGCTTCGCTGATTCTCGTCGCCCATGTGACCGGGCAGGGCAGTGTGACTGATCCCCTCGCCATGTGGTTCCTGCTGGCCCGTATCGGCCAGACCGTTGCGCATCTGATCGCGGCCAATCACATCATGGCCCAGATTCGATTTGCATTCTTCGTGGTGCAGGTGGTCTTCATGATTATCTGGGGTGTACAGCTGGTGACCGGCTAGCATCACCAGGGGCGGACAGCCGGTGCGCCGCAGGGTGCCCGGCTGTCTGTCATTTTGTTGTCATTTCCGCATTGCCGTCCTGATCCGTTAGAATAGTCGCAATTGTGCCGGTGCACGCCGGTGTGTCACCCGGTTCCCGACTGAATGGACGTTTTCTGATGGCCAACGAAAAGCTCAATAATGTGAATGTGGAGGCACAGGACGTGCTGATTACGCCGTCGCGGCTCAAGGAGGAATTGCCGTTGTCGGAGCAGGGTGAACAAACCGTACTGGAAGGGCGGCAGACGCTTCAGCGCATCCTTGATCGCAAGGACCCGCGCCTGTTTGTGGTGATCGGGCCGTGTTCCATTCACGACGTAGCCGCGGCGCATGAGTATGCCGAGCGCCTGCAGCGGCTGGCGGCGGAGGTCAGTGAGACACTGTATGTGGTGATGCGGGTGTACTTCGAGAAACCGCGCACCACCACAGGCTGGAAAGGCTTGATCAACGACCCGCGGCTGGATGATTCATTTCGTATCGACGAAGGTCTTCACGCGGCGCGCGGATTACTCCGCGATCTGGCCGAAATGGGCCTGCCTACGGGAACCGAAGCACTGGATCCGATCGTGCCACAGTACCTGTCCGATCTGATTTCCTGGTCCGCCATCGGCGCGCGAACCACCGAATCACAGACCCATCGCGAGATGGCCAGTGGCCTGTCCACCCCGGTGGGCTTCAAGAACGGCACCGACGGCAGCCTGGACGTGGCGGTCAACGCGCTGCTTTCGGCCGCCAAACCGCACAATTTTCTGGGCATTACCCAGGAAGGGCAGTGTGCGGTCGTGCGTACTCGCGGCAACCCGTACGGACATGTGATCCTGCGCGGTGGCAAACAGCCGAACTACGATTCGGTGCATATCGCGCTGTGTGAGCAGGAACTGGAAAAGGCCGGCTTGCCGGCCAATCTGGTCATTGATTGCAGCCACGGTAATTCCGGCAAGGATCCGGCATTGCAAAGCCTGGTGGCCGACAATGTGGTCAGTCAGATCATCGAAGGCAACCGCTCGGTGGTGGGTCTGATGCTGGAAAGCAACCTGGGCTGGGGTAACCAGAAGATTCCGCCCAGGCTGGCGGATCTCAAGCATGGTGTCTCGGTGACCGATGCCTGTATTGACTGGGCAACCACCGAGAAGCTGTTGCGCAGCATGCACGAAAGGCTGAGACCGGTTTTACCCGGGCGGCAGGCAGCCTGACACCGCCGGCACCCGGCGATATTTCAGAAGCGCCGGGCGGTGAATTCCAGGCGCCGTGACATCTCGCGGTAGAGTTCTTTTTCTTCCTCGTTGCGCGGGCTCGGCGCATGGATCTGCAGCCGCACGTACTGGTCCCCGGGCGGGGAGCCGGGCAGACCGCGGCCTTTGAGGCGCATGCGGCGTCCGCTCTGGCTGCCCGCCGGGATTTTGAGGTCCACCTTGCCGCCCAGCGTAGGCACGGCCAGGGTGGCACCCAACGCGGCCTCCCATGGCGCAACCGGCACATCCAGCACGATGTCGCGTCCGTCGACCTCGAACAGCGGGTGTTTCTCGTATTCTATTTGCAGATACAGGTCCCCCTGACCGCCAGGGCCCCGGCCGCCCTGGCCCGGCAGACGTATCTCGGCGCCGGAGCGTATCCCCCGGGGAATCTTGACCTTCAGCGCCCGTTGACCGCTGCGCGCCCCGGGGTCCTGCAAGCGCACCTGGTGTTCGCCACCGGTGTATATCGTTTCCAGCGGCACCCTGATCACCGAACGCTGGTCGCTGCCTCGCTGTGGGCCGCTACGCTGGCCAAAACCTGCCTGGCCGGCGCCCCCCGGACGCCCGCCGAAAAGCGACTCGAAAAACTCGCTGAACACGTCGGCGTCGCTGGTGAAGCCACCGAAACCGTCGGTGAAACGGACATCGCCTTGCCAGCCCGGGGGCGGGCGGAATTCATCGCCGGCATGGTACCCCTGACCAAACTGGTCGTAGGTGGCCCGCTTTTCGGGGTCCTGCAATACCTCGTAAGCCTCGCTGACTTCCTTGAAGCGCTCCTCGGCATCGGCTTCCTTGCTCACATCAGGATGATACTTGCGCGCCAGCCGCCGGTAGGCTTTTTTGATTTCCTCCGGCGAGGCGTCACGAGAGACCCCGAGCAATTTGTAATAGTCCTTGAATTCCATCTGCCCTGAAGCTGCCTGTTGTATTTCAGCGTTCCCCTGATAATGGGGTTCCGGCACGGAATTTCAATGCGCTGCCGCGCGTATTTTCCGGTAATGATAGAATGTGCCGATGACTGCAACGGCCCCGAATTTCAGTCCCTGGCGCCTCTGCGTGGCGCCCATGATGGACTGGACCGATCGTCACGAGCGCTATTTTCTGCGCCTGTTGACGCGGCGCGCCCGCCTCTACACCGAAATGGTCACCACCGGCGCTGTGATTCATGGTGATCGCGACCGCCTGCTGGCATTTGATCCGCACGAGCATCCGGTCGCGCTGCAACTGGGCGGCAGTGATCCACAGGCCCTGGCACGTTGCGCCGAGATCGGCGCCCGGCGCGGCTACGATGAGATTAACCTGAATGTCGGTTGTCCCAGTGATCGCGTGCGCAGCGGGCGTTTCGGCGCCTGCCTGATGGCAGAGCCCGATCATGTGGCGCGCTGCATTGCCGCCATGCGCGACCGTGTGGCGCTGCCGGTGACGGTCAAGACGCGCATCGGTATTGACGATATGCCCGACTGGCAAGGCCTGGAGCAATTTGTCAGCCGGGTTGCCGATGTCGGCGGCAGCAACGTTTTTATCGTGCACGCACGCAAGGCCTGGCTGGAAGGGCTCAGCCCGCGCGAGAACCGCGATGTGCCGCCGTTGCGCTACGACATTGTCTACCGCCTCAAACAGCATTTCCCGCAGTTGACCGTTGTCCTCAACGGCGGCGTCAGCGATCTGGCCCAGGCCGGTGAACACCTGCGCCATGTGGACGGCGTGATGCTCGGGCGGGCCGCCTACCAGAATCCCTGGCTGCTGGCGACGGCCGATGCGGAACTGTTCGGCGACACTGTGCAGCCACGCAGTCGTCACGACATTGTTCGTGCATGGCTGCCGTACGTGGCATATGAGCTGTCGCGGGGCACCCGTCTGGCATCCATGACGCGGCATGTTCTGGGGCTGTTCCAGGGCGTCCCGGGCGCGCGACGCTTTCGTCGTCACTTGAGCGAAAGGGCGCATCTGAGTGGTGCCGGCATCGAGGTGGTGGAAGAGGCGCTGGCGCGGGTACCGGAACAGTACGCGGATACGCTGCAGCGCACTGCCTGAAAGGCTTGGCGGGGCTTGTATAATGATCGCTAAAGGCCCATATTCATCGTGTCAATCCGGCAATGCTCGGCCACAGCTCGGGGAAGCCCCCGTGACCGGCCCGAGGCTGCGTCCGGACCCTGGCAGCATGATCGGCGCGAAATCCATAGCGTCGGAGGTCACATGAACCAAGGGGGACTCACATGACTGGTGAACTGTACGCCTGGCGCCAGGTCCTCGCGCCTGTATTGATTTTCTTTTTCCTGTTTACGGCTATGTGGGTGCCCACCGCGCATGGCGGCATCATTTCCACCGAAGCAGTGGTTGAACAGCAGCGCGTGAGCGAGGCAAGGGCCGACATACAGCGTTTCTTGTCCGAGCAGGAAGTGCAGGAACGGCTGGTGCGCTGGGGTGTGGACCCCGAAATGGCACAGGAACGCGTTGAGCGCATGACCGATGCCGAAGTCATGGACATGGCAGCACGCATGGACGACATGCCTGCAGGTGGCGTGGTGACCGCGCTGCTGATTATTTTCCTGGTGCTTTTGTTCACCGACCTCATGGGATGGACCGATGTCTATCCCTTTACGCGGTAGGCACCGAACAGCACGCGCCGACGGCGTTGCAGGCATCAGACCACAGCACAGCGGGCCCGCATCGCCGGCCCCGCTGCCTCGCGCTGCGGCCGGCGCTGTGCTTGTGCTTGCGGTATGGCTCGCCGGCTGCGCCGGCATCGGTCCGGAGTTGCGCGAGGCGCAGGAACGCTGGGAACAACCGCTGGCGGTCGGCGACGTTCCGTTTCACCCGGATGACGCTTACTACTGCGGCCCGGCCGCACTGGCCACGGTGCTGGGATGGGACGGCGCGGACCTGACGCCGGATGATCTGGCCCCGCATATCTATGCCCCCGACCGCCACGGCAGTCTGCAAACGGAAGTGGCTGCCGCGGCGCGGATGCACGGGCGTCTGGCCTATACACTGGATCCGTCACTGGACAGTCTGCTCGCCGAGCTTGCGGCGGGACGTCCCGTACTGGTGTTGCAGAATCTGGGACTCTCCTGGGCGCCGTCATGGCACTATGCTGTGGTGGTGGGTTACTCACCGGCCGAAGGCGACGTGACGCTGCGCTCCGGGGATCGTCGCGAACACCGTACGCGGCTGTCTGTGTTCATGCGCACCTGGCGACGTTCCGATCAATGGGCGCTGGTTGTATTGCCGCCCGGCGAACTACCAGTGGCCGTCGATGCCGGTCGTTACAGTCGGGCAGTAGTGGGGCTGGAACGTGCCGGCCGCCAGACGGCGGCGCGCGAAGCATGGCGTGCCGGACAGCAGCGCTGGCCGGATGACGCCACCCAGGTGCTGGGTGAAGCCAACACCTATTACCGCGAAGAACGCTGGGCAGAAGCGGCGGAAGCTTACCGCAGGGGTGTGACACGCTTCCCGGAACACCCGGTCATGCACCACAACCTGGGGCTGGCCTTGCTTGAGACCGGCGATACAGCGCAGGCCCGGGCCGCCATCGAAACTGCCGTCGAGCTGGGAGGGCCGTTCGTACCACAGTTTCACGCCACCCTGCAGCGCCTGGATTGCACGAATAACCGATGTTGAAATGGGGGCTGCACGCCCTGCTGATGGCAACTATACTCAGGGTAGCGGGTTCACCCCGCGGGTTGTGACGCATTCGTTGTTCACATCACCGCGGGTCCCGCGTCACACGGACTACTGGCCTTACTGCAAGCGAGGATAATGCCCATGGCTTATTCGCAGGCCGCAACGGCTCATCTTGCGAAGCTCCGTGCGGAGCACCGTGATCTAGACGACAATATCGACCGACTCGCCCATCACATCAACCCCGAAGCAATGGAACTCAACAGCCTCAAGCGACGCCGACTGCGTCTCAAGGATACGATCGTGCGTCTTGAGGGGCAGCTCAAGGGGTAGGGCGGCCGGCATTTGCACCTGATGTTCGGGCATCGCTCAGGCGATGCGGCCGCCGAAAGTAAAAAGCCCCCGTCCGATTCATCCGGACGGGGGCTTTTTTAGCCGGAGTATCCGGCTATTTCCACTTGCCGTCGAGTATCAACAGCTTGCGCTCATGCTGCAGTCCCATAATCAGGCTGATACACATCAGCAGCAAGACCAGCGTGAACGGCAGACCCGCAGTAATGGCGCCTGCCTGCAGGGCATTGAGGGCCTGTTCGCCGCCCACCCAGAGCAGCACAGCCGCAATCAACCCTTCCAGGGTGACCCAGTAAACGCGCTGGCCGTCCGGGGCATCGGTCTTGCCACCCGAGGTAATGGTGTCGATGACCAGCGAGCCGGAGTCCGACGAGGTCACGAAGAACACCAGCACCAGGACCACGGCCACCGCCGCAGTAATACTGCTCAACGGCATGTGCTCCAGCATCTGGAACAGCGACAGTGAAGCGTCAGTGATGCCGCCGGCGAGTTCACCGATGCCGTCCTGCACCTGGCGCAGACCGGTCCCCCCGAAGGCACTCATCCAGAGCACCGTCACTGCGGTGGGCACGAGAAGTACGGCAGTGAGGAACTCACGCACCGTGCGACCACGCGAAATGCGCGCAATGAACATGCCCACGAACGGCGACCAGGAAATCCACCAGGCCCAGTAGAAGATGGTCCAGGCATGATAGAAGGTCTGGTCCTCACGGCCGATGGGGTTACTCAGCGGGAACAGGTGCGCGGCATAGGAACCGGTGGTGGAGAACACCGTGGTAATGAACGCCACTGCGCCACCGGCGATAATCACAAACAGCATCAACAGTGCAGCCAGGCCGATATTGAAGTTACTCAGCACCTTGATCCCACCGTGGATGCCGCGCAGCACCGACACCAGCGCAGCTGCGGTCACCCCGACAATAATGGCTATCTGGGTAGCCAGCGTATTGGGGACATCAAACAGGTAGTGCAGGCCACTCGCCGCCTGTTGCGCGCCCAGCCCCAGTGAGGTGGCCAGGCCGAATATGGTGGCAAGCACCGCCAGGGTATCGATCACATGGCCAATCGGGCCCCACACACGCTCGCCAAGCAGGGGGAAGAACGCCGAACGGATCGTCAGCGGCAGCCCCTTGTTGAAGGCAAAAAACGCCAGGGCCAGTGCGACCACACCGTAAATGGCCCATGGGTGAAGGCCCCAGTGGTACATGGTCCCACCCATCGCGGCGCGGGCGCCTTCAGGTGTATGGCCTTCGACGCCCAGCGGGGTACCGAACCATTCGGTGAAATAACCCACCGGCTCGGAAACCGCCCAGAACATGAGCCCGATGCCCATGCCGGCCGCAAACAGCATGCCAAACCACGACAGGGTGGAAAACGAAGGTTTGGCGTCAGGACCGCCCAGCCGTATCTTGCCCAGCGGCAGCACAATCAGTGCCAGGCACACCAGTACGAAGATGTTGGCGGCGGTCAGGAAGAACCAGTCGAAGGTCTCGATGGACCAGTCCTTGGCACCGTCAAGTGCGTTGTTGGCGAGCTCCGGGAAGATCAGTGTCCCGATCACGAACAGCAGGATCAGGATGGAGCTCACGGCGAAGACGGGGTGGTGGATGTCCAGCCCCATGGGTGTGATGTTGTCTTCGCCTATATCATGGTTGGTTTGGTAGTCGGATTCGAGTTCTCTTATGAGTTTTTTGCGATCAGTCACAATGTCTTCTCCCGAATTGTTCCAAGAGCAGGACCTGATCACCGGCATTACGCCGCCTTGAGAGGGCCGGCTTGGTGCCGGCCACACACCCGTCTGCCACTGGCGAGTGCCAGTGCGGTACAGCGATGGCGGACTACCAGGATCAGGGACTCGACGGTTCCCCGCGGCGCCTGATCACCGTGCGTGATATATCGCAGCGGTGCCGCGGGCATCGAACCTGAACGTATCCTGTACGAAGGACCCTGACAAAACATCAGCTCCGGGTCAAATCCTGAAAACGGTTGCGCCGGAAGCCGGCCGGTGCTGCCACGGACCAATCCGTGACGGCACCGGCGACCGTCCTAACGCAGGAACAGACGATAGATCAAACGGTGCATGAAGCGCCCGTAGGGTGGGTAGGCAAACTTCATGCTGTTGAAGCGGGGACGCTCGAATACGGACTTGGCGTGACTGAAGGTCAGAAAGCCCTCGTGGCCATGATAGTGGCCGATGCCCGAGGGGCCGATGCCACCAAAGGGCATGTCGTCCTGGGCCACATGGGACAACGCATCGTTGATACAGGCGCCGCCGGAATGGGTATGTTCGAGCACCCAGGCCGCCCGCTTCTTGTCGTAGTCGAAGTAGTACAGTGCCAGCGGGCGCGGTCGCTCGTTAACGTAACGCAGCGCATCGTCAAGCGTATCGTAGGGCACCACCGGCAACAGCGGGCCGAATATTTCCTCCTGCATGACGCGCATATCGTCGTTGACGTCGAGGATCAGTTGCGGCGGCATCTTGCGCCCCTGGTCAAAACGTTCAGCGGCGGGATTGATCTCGATCAGGCGTGCGCCATGCTTGCGCGCATCGGCCACCACGTCCTGCAGCCGCTGGTGCTGGCGTTCATTAACGATGCTCGTGTAGTCGCCGTTACCCGCCAGCGTGGGATACATCTGCGCGACGGTGTCCTTCACATGGCTGACAAACTCGTCTACGCGCTCACGCGGACACAACACGTAGTCCGGCGCCACACAGGTCTGGCCGGCATTGACCATCTTGCCGAAGATCATGCGCGGCACGGCGTCCTTCATGGGCATGTCAGCGCTGATGATCGCCGGGGACTTGCCACCCAGCTCCAGCGTGACCGGCGTCAGGTTTTCTGCGGCCGCCTTCATCACCAGCTTGCCGACGTGCGTGGAGCCGGTGAACAACAGGTGATCAAAGGGCCGTGCGGAAAACGCCGCAGCGACATCCGCCTCACCGGTCAAAACCGCCACCTGGTCTTCATCAAAAGTCGCCGCGATCATGCGTTCGATCACTTCAGCGGTGGCCGGGGTGAACTCCGACATCTTGATCATCACCCGGTTGCCGGCAGCGAGAGCGCCGGTGAGGGGGCCGACAGCCAGATAGACGGGATAATTCCAGGGCACGATGACGCCCACCATACCGACCGGCTGATACACTACGCGTGCCTTCGCCGGCGCAAACTGTTGGCCGACCTTGCGCCGTGACGGTTTCATCCATTTGCGAACATGCTTTACGGCATAATCGATACCGGCCAGCGCAGGCATGATCTCGGCCAGTCGCGTCTCGTCCGAAGAGCGGCAGCTGAAGTCCTGATTGACGGCGGCTACCAGTTCGTCCTGGTACTCAAGCAGACGCTTGCGGAGTTTTTTGAGATCCGCGATACGCTGAGCAGCGGGAGGCATCGGCTGTGCGTTACAGGCAGCACGCTGCGCAGCGAAAATGCGATCCAGTGCATCAATCTGTCGTGATGTGTTCTGTACCTGAGAAACTTTTGCGACCATGGTCGTCTCCTCGTAGCGTCCCTGTTCGTGTTGTCATGGATCAGCGTGCACCCTGGGGCGACGCCCTATGCCAACTAGTAGTAGAGTATGAGCTCTAAAGTGTCAACAAGGCGTATCCGGAGCAGCCCGGCACCAACGGCCGCCAGCACAGAAGTCACCAAGCCAGCACAAGGGAATTGTCATGAAAACCCGTGAACGGATCATTGAAACCAGCCTGCACCTGTTCAACGAGCGCGGCGAGCGTTCGGTGACCACCAACCACATCGCTGCGGAGCTGGGCATCAGCCCGGGCAACCTCTATTACCATTTTCGCAACAAGGCGGACATCATCTACGCGCTGTTTGAACACTATGAGGCGCGTGTTGCCAACTACCTCGCCGTGGATCTGGAACGGCCGCTGGTCATGGAAGACAAGGCGCGTTATCTGGAGGATACTTTCCACGTGGTGTGGGATTTTCGCTTTCTCTATCGAGACCTGGCGCATCTGCTCGAACAGGATGAGCGCCTGCGCGGGCGCTATGGCGAATTCGTCACGCATGCCATGGGCCAGGTCCTGGAGCTGCTGCGCCACGCGCGCGACTCGGGCCTGATGCAATTGCGCGATGAGGATATAGAACCCCTGGCCACCAACATGTGGGTGGTGCTCACAGCGTGGATCAGCTTCCTGCAGGGTACGTTGACCCACAACAGCAGCGCACCGACGATCACCCGCGCGATGGTAGGGCGGGGCATATACCAGGTGATTTGCCTGGAAGCGCCTTACCTTTCCTCCGAGGCCCGCCTGTATCTGCCGCGCCTCAAAGAGGCCTGGCTGGATGCCGAAGAACCCGGGCAACACCGGCTGTTCGCCGACCAGCCGCCGCGCTCCGGCTCGGCGGGCGGCAAGCGCTGAGTATATGACCGGGCAGAGCGATATGCCGGCCTACCTGGTGCGCGTTTCCGCGCGTGCGCGTCGCCCCAGTATCCGGGTCACGCCACGGCGTGGCGTGGAGATCGTTCTGCCGCGTGGTATGTCGATCGAGCACGGACACGCACTGGCCGCACGTCGGCGCGAATGGATACGGCAGACAGTGGAGCGGCTGCGCCTGCGCGGCCTGGCGGCCTGGGAGCAGACGGCGGGCATCCCTGACGACATCTGTTTCCAGGCCACCGGGACACGGCTGACAGTGACCGGCCGAACGCTGCCCGCGGACCAGGCGGGCTACGTCAGAGACAGCGCAGAAGAGGGCATCGTGCACATGGGATGCCCGGAGGGTGCGATTCCTGCACAGGCATTGCATGGCTGGCTGATCAACCAGGGCCGCAAGCATCTGTCACCATGGCTGTCGGCACTGGCCATGGCCCATGATCTGCGTTACCAGCGGGTCCGGGTGGCCGGACAACACACACTGTGGGGCAGTTGCTCAGCGCGGGGCACCATCAGTCTGAACTATCGCCTGTTGTTCATGCCGCCCCGGCTGGCCCGCTACGTCATGCTCCACGAGCTGGCCCACCTGGTACACCGCAATCATTCGCGGCGTTTCTGGGCCACGCTGGAGACCATGTGCCCGGGCGCCGCAGTGCTTGATCGCGAATTACGCAGTGGCGCACGCCATGTACCGGCCTGGGTAGAGATGCTGCGCAGTCGCTAGTGCGTGTTGCAGTGAGGCCCTGAGCGCCCGGGCACCGCTCAGGTCGGGGTGTGCCTGAGCCGCTCGGCCGTCTCAATCAGCGCGCCACGGCTGAAGATCAAACCCCAGCGACTGCCGCCGCACTGGCGCCACAGCAGCGCCGAGCGGATACCGGCAAGCAGCAGGGCGCGTACCGTATTGGCCACGGGCGCCAGCCCCAGATGCCCCGGATCGCCACGCACCAGGATGCGCGGTCCGGCGCGGGCGGCCGTGCTGGCGTACAGTTCCGCCATGCCGGCGATGGTGTTGGCATGCTCGGCGCCAAAGTATTCCGCCTGCCGCTGCACCGCAGGCAAACCCTCGCCGAGTTGTGCAAACAGTTCCCGGTTGCGGCTCAGGCGTCGTTCCAGATGAATCAGCGCCGCCACATAGTAGGGCACCGGTCCCCGCCCGGGATTGCGCCGCTCGCGGAACTGCGCGAGCAGGGCTTCCAGCCCCGTACGCACATTGCTCACGCCACCATAGACGGCGGGCACATCTGCCGCGTCGGTGACCAGCACGCTGTCCAGGGCAACCTTCGCCGCGTCGCTGCCCGTGCTGCCACTCCATGCCAGACGGTCTACTTCCAGTGCCGCCTGGTAAATACCCGCCAGCGCCAGTACGCGGTCTTCACGCCTTGCGCTCATGCCCTGGTTTCTCCACTTGCTGTGTGCATGGTACCGACTTCACCACGCTGCCGGATCACACCGCCACCCAGGCATTCATCCCCGGCGTAAAAAACCACGGACTGGCCGGGTGTCACCGCCCATTGTTCGCGCTCGAAAATGACCTCGTAATCGTCGCTGTCCAGCGCTCTGACGGTACACGCCTGTTCACGCTGGCGGTAACGCACGCGGGCATTGCAGCGCAAGGGCAGCGGCGGTGTCTCGCC
>SLLK01000182.1 GCA_007134115.1 Gammaproteobacteria bacterium
ATGGCCCGTGGCGAGGCTGCAGAGGTCCTCGGGCCGGGCAGCCACGGCTCCACCTTTGGCGGCAACCCGCTGGCCTGCGCCGCCGCCACGGCCGTGCTGGACACCATCGCCGGCGACGACATCATCGCGCGCGCCACCGGGGCAGGCGAGTATATGCTGGCTCAACTGCGCGCCGTGCTCGGCGAACACCCCCGGGTCACGGAGATCCGCGGCCGCGGCCTGATGCTGGCGGTGGAACTGGATCGCCCGTGCCCGGACCTGGTCAAGCTGGCCCTGGCCGAAGGCCTGCTGATCAATGTCACCGCAGAGCGCGTGATCCGCTTGCTGCCGCCCCTGATCATCACCGACCACGAAGCCGACCAGATCGTCGCCCGTCTGGTGGCCACCATCGGCGCGTGGCAATCCCGCAACGCGGAGGAACCGGCATGAATGCCCCCCGCCACTGCCTGACCCTGCTCGATCTCAGCGGTGAAGAACTGCACGCCCTGTTGCAGCGGGCCATCGAACTCAAGCAGCAACACCGCAACGGACAGCCGCATCTGCTGTTACCGCAGAAAACGCTGGGTATGATTTTCGAAAAAGCCTCCACGCGTACCCGGGTATCCTTCGAGGCGGGCATGGTACAGCTCGGCGGCCACGCCCTGTTCCTGTCGCCGCGTGACACGCAGCTGGGCCGCGGCGAACCGGTGGCGGACACCGCGCGCGTGCTCTCGCGCATGGTCGACGGGGTCATGATTCGCGCCCGCGAACACAGCATGGTGGAGGAATTCGCCGCCCACTCCGCTGTGCCGGTGATCAATGGCCTCACCGACCTCTACCACCCCTGCCAGTTGCTCGCGGATCTGCAAACCTGGCTGGAGCACCGCGGCAGCATCGCCGGGCGCAGCGTGGCCTGGGTAGGTGACGGCAACAATGTCTGCCACTCCTGGATCAATGCCTCGGCCCGGCTGGGCTTCGAGCTGCGCGTGGCCACCCCCCCGGGTTATGAACCCGAGCAAACCGTCATCGACGCGGCCGGCGCAGCGGTCACCCTGCTGCACGAACCCCGCGAAGCCGTCGATGGCGCCGACCTGGTGGTCACGGACGTGTGGACCAGCATGGGCCAGGAAGAAGAAAACGCGAAGCGCCTGCGTGACTTTGCCGGCTTTCAGGTGGATGAGGCACTGATGGCGACGGCCGCGCCGGACGCCCTGTTCATGCATTGCCTGCCGGCGCATCGTGGCGAGGAAGTATCCGCTGGCGTGCTTGAAGGCCCGCACAGCGTGGTCTGGGATGAGGCCGAGAATCGTATGCATGCGCAGAAGGCATTGCTGGAGTTTTTGATGGCGCGGGGTGGCGAAGTGAAAAGTGAAACGTGAAATGAAATAACAGGCTGTACCACCATTCAGTCACTGCGGCATCCAGGGACAGGAGCCATTCATGCACGCGCGACCGCACTATAAATTGGAAGCCTGGAAACATGCCATGGAGTTGGTGAAGCTCGTGTATCGCTGGTCTGCCAACTTTCCTGACTCGGAAAAGTTCAATCTCGCCGCCCAAATCAGACGTGCTGCGGTATCGGTGCCATCCAACATTGCCGAGGGCGCAGCACGACAAAGCCAGAAGGATTTTGCGCGCTTTATAAATATCGCCATGGGCTCCCTGAGCGAAATCGAAACCCAATATTTGATAGCAATTTCCCTGGGGTTTGCGAAACCTGATCAGAATCTGGAGTGTCATTTTCGCAACACGTCCAGACTGTTATCCGGTCTGCATAAACGCTACACACACACCTGAATCAGCTTCACATTTCACATTTCACATTTCACATTTCACATTTCACATTTCACATTTCACTGTTCACTGTTCACTGTTCACTGTTCACTGTTCACTGTTCACCGTTCACCGTTCACCGTTCACCGTTCACCGTTCACCATTGACCCTTCCCCACCTGCTAGAATGCCCCACCCATGGACCATATTCTTGAAATCAGCGATCTCGAATGCCGCTACCATGAGCTGGTCGCGGTACACGATCTGTCGTTGCGCATTCGCGAGAACACTATCGCCTGCTTGCTGGGCCCGAGTGGCTGCGGCAAAACCACCGTACTCAAGGCTATTGCCGGCTTCATGGGCATCCATGGCGGCGAAATCCGCTTGCGTGACAAGGTGGTCTCGCGCCCCGGCCTGCATGTGCCGCCGAACAAGCGCCGCGTCGGCATGGTGTTCCAGGACTATGCGCTGTTTCCGCACATGTCGGTGGGTGACAACGTCGCCTTCGGCCTGCGCGGCATGTCGCGCGCCGACAAACGCGCCATCTCGCGCCGCATCCTGCGCCTGGTCGGCCTGGAAGGTTTTGAGCCGCGCTATCCGCACGAGCTGTCGGGCGGCCAGCAACAGCGTGTGGCCCTGGCCCGTGCGCTGGCGCCGGAGCCCGACTGCATACTTCTGGACGAACCCCTGTCCAGCCTCGATGTGGATCTGCGTGAGAGACTGGGTATCGAGGTGCGGGAAATCCTCAAGGCACAGGGCATCAGTGCGCTGATGGTCACCCATGACCAGCACGAAGCCTTCGCCATGGGCGATCGCATCGGTGTCATGCACGAAGGCCGCATCCTGCAGTGGGATACACCCTACAACCTCTACCATGAACCCGATGATCGCTTCGTCGCCGACTTTATCGGCCAGGGCCGTCTGCTTGCCGGCCGCCTGAGCGACAAGCACACCGTAGAAACCGATGCCGGCCTGATCCGCGGCAACCGGGCCTTCGTCTGGCCGATCGGCACCGAGGTTGATGTGCTACTGAGACCTGACGACGTCGTACCGGACCCCGACAGTGCGCTGCGCGGCACCATTACGCGCAAGGCGTTCAAGGGGGCGGAAATCCTCTACCGCGTGCGCCTGGGCAACGGTTGCGAACTGCTTACCCTGTTCCCCAGCCACCTGAATCACGAGGTCGGCGAACAGGTCGGATTGCGCATTGAGGCTGAACACGTGGTGGCCTTCGAACGCACCACGCCAACGGTCACCCCCTGAAGCTCCGGCCACGCCCGGCCGCACACAGGCATCCCCGGGACATCCATGACCACACTCCAGCCACCTGAAGACGATGTAATCACCGACGATGTCGGGCGCGCCCTGCGCGAAGACATTGGCGACGGCGATTGCACCGCAGCCCTGATCCCCGCGACACAGAGCGCGCACGCGAAAGTGATCAGTCGTGAAGACGGGGTGCTGTGTGGCCGGCCCTGGTTCGATGCCGTGTTCGCCTCGCTGTCGTCGCAAGTCACCGTGAAGTGGCAGGTCAATGACGGCGATCAAATCAGGGCCGAACAGCTCTTGTGCGAACTGGCGGGGCCGGCCCGCGCGCTGCTCACCGGCGAACGCACGGCACTGAATTTTTTGCAGCTACTCTCGGGCACCGCCACCACCACGCGCAGCTATGTCGACGCCGTCGCCGGCAGCGGCGTGCATATCCTCGACACCCGCAAGACGCTGCCCGG
>SLLK01000083.1 GCA_007134115.1 Gammaproteobacteria bacterium
GCAGCTGCGGCCAGCATGCGACAGGCCGTGCGCAGGCTGTGGCCGCCGCTGTAAAACAGGCGATGCATGGGGTTGCGGGCGAGATATAAAAGCAGCAGCGCCGCGGCAATCCAGACCACGACATTGGCCAACGGAAACTCCGGCCAGAGAACAAAGACATCCTGCGCAGACATAGAATTCATCCGGTTGTGTTCTTGTTCCGGCGTCGGCGCGGTGAGTCATCAGGCGCCGGGTCACCGCGACCGGACATGCCCTGAATATAGACCATAATACCTGCCGGCGTCACGCACGCCGACGCGCCCAGAAGGCAGCCAGCAGCGACCCACTGAGGTTGTGCCACACGCTGAACAGTGCCCCCGGCAGGGCTGCGGCCGCGCTGAAATACTGGTTGGCCAGCGCGACCCCGAGGCCGGAGTTCTGCATCCCCACCTCAATGGCCAGGGTACGGCGGGTCGCCTCGTCCATGCCGAACAAGCGCGCGCCGCCATAGCCGGCAGCCAGCCCCAGCAGGTTGTGCAGCATCACCGCCAGCGCCGCCGCCGGGCCCAGCACGGCCAGCTCGTCGCGGTTCAGAGCCACAATAACGGCAATGATCAGTACGATCACCGCCACTGCCAGCGGCGCCAGCCAGGGCTCGACGAAACGATGCCGCTCACCCAGCAGATGGCGCACCACAACACCCAGGGCCACCGGCGCCAGCACCACCTGAAGCACGGTCTGCAACATTTGCCATACGGGCACCGGAACCACCTGACCCACATACAGCCAGACCAGCAAAGGCGTGGCGACCACCGCCAGCAGGGTGGCCACTGCCGTCAATGTCACCGACAGCGCCACATCCGCGCGCGCCAGAAAGCAGATCACATTGGAAGCGGTGCCGCCGGGGCAGGCACCCACCAGCACCAGCCCCACCATCAGCGCCAGCGGCAACTGCATGACATGCGCCACCATAAACGCAATCAGCGGCATGAGCACAAACTGCAGGGCGACGCCCAGCGCGACTGCACCCGGGCGGCGCGCCACGGCAAGAAAATCCCCGGCGCGCAGGCTCAGCCCCATGGCGAACATGACCACTCCAAGCAACGGCACAATGGTGCCGGACAGCGGCGTGAACGCGTCAGGGCGCCACCAGGCCAGTGCGCTGCCGAGCAACGCCCACACGGGAAACAGACGGGTAAACAGCGTCAACACAAGCGCGTCCTGCGGTCAGTGCCCGGCACCCGTCGGGCCACCCTTTTCGCCCTCGCTGGCGACCGGCCCGTTCTGCATACCCGGGCGCCGAATAAAGTCGGGGTGGGCGACGCGTGCGATAAGGAATGCCATGAGGATGGCGGGAATACCCAGCAGGGCCGAGCTGACGAAGAACCAGCCCCAGCCCACCTGTTCGGCCAGGACCCCGGTAAAGCCACCCATGAACTGGCCGGGCAGCGTCATCAACGAACTGAACAGGGCGTACTGGGTGGCTGTATACGCCGTATTGGTGAGACTGGACATATAAGCGATGAGTACCGCCACCGCCATGCCGCCGGTGAGATTGTCGGCAATAATGGCGATCACCAGGCCGTATATCTCCGGCCCCAGGCCGGCCAGCCACGAGAAAGTCAGATTGGTCGCCGGCGCCATGAAGGCTGTAAACAGCAACAGGCGCATGATGCCGTAGCGGGCCACCAGCACACCACCGAGTCCGACGCCGGTGAGGGTCACGATCAGACCGAATACCCCCGAATAGGTACCGATCTGGGCCTTGGTAAAGCCCAATTCCAGATAAAACGGATTGGCCAGCACGCCCATGAAAATATCGCTGATACGAAAAGTGGCGATGAAGGCCAGAATCAGCAGCGAAGCCATACCGAAACGCTTGAAAAAATCGGCAAACGGACACACCACCGCGCCTATAAACCAGGCGTTGAAATCGCGCCGGAAGCCAGTATCGGCGGTGGCCGCCAGATACTCGGCCACACGCTGTTCCAGATTCAGGGTAACGCGATCCACGGCGGTTTCGGGCTCGCGCACAATAAGCGTGGTCACCATGCCCACACCCATGAGTACGGCCATCAGCGTATAGGTGACGTTCCAGTCGGCGAACCCGGCGACATACAGTGCGCCGGCGCCCGCAGTGAGTATCGCCACCCGGTAACCCAGCACATAACTGGCCGCCATGGCCCCCTGGCGATCACGACTCACCGCCTCCACCCGGTAGGCATCAATGGCGATATCCTGGGTGGCCGATCCAAACGCCGTCATCACGCCCCACACGGCCACCAGCCACAGCGCCTCACGCGGGTCGGTCAATGCCATCCCCAGCAGCCCTGCAGCCACCACCGACTGGGCAAACAACATCCATGCCCGGCGGCGACCCAGCCACGAGGACAGCACCGGCAGGGGCAGCCGATCAACCACTGGCGCCCACAGCACCTTGATGCTATGGGCAATCCCTACCCAGCTGAGAAAGCCGATGGCGGCCAGGCGCACCCCGGAATCGCTTAACCAGGCGCTGAAGGTCCCGCCCACCAGCAACAGCGGCAGGCCGGCGGAAAACCCCAGAAACAACATGCCCAGCACGCGTGGATGGCGATAAACGCCAATCGACTCGAGCCAGGAGCGACGCGGCGGGAACGATTGCCTCATGAGCGCGGCGGCGTCAGTGCGTAGTCAATGGTCAGGGGCGCGTGGTCGGAAAAACGCGCATCGGTATAGATATCGGCCTGCCGCACCTTGCCCCGCAGCCCCGGGCTAAGCACGTGGTAGTCAATACGCCACCCCGTGTTGTTCTGCCAGGCCTGGCCCCGATTGGACCACCAGGTGTATTGCCCGGGCTGTTGATTGACTTCACGGAAGGCGTCTACAAAGCCCTCTTCGCCGAAGACCTGGTCCAGCCAGGCGCGCTCCTCGGGCAGGAAACCCGAGTTCTTGCGGTTGGAGCGCCAGTTCTTCAGGTCGATTTCCTTGTGCGCGATATTCCAGTCGCCACAGATGATGTATTCGCGTGGCCCTTCTCGGCACTGGCGCATGTGCTCGAGAAACCGGCCCATCATCCGGTACTTCACGGCCTGTCGCTCATCGCCGGATGTCCCTGATGGCAAATACAGCGACACCACACTCAGCCCGGGGTAACGCGCTTCCAGGTAACGGCCTTCGCGATCAAACTCGTCCAGTCCCAGCCCCGTAACCACCTCCTCCGGCTCGTGCCGGGTGTAGATGGCCACTCCGCTGTAGCCTTTTTTTTCTGCCGGATGCAAAAAGCGCTGATAGCCGTCTACGTGGAATTCCGGCTTGTCCACCTGGTCTTCCTGCGCGCGGATCTCCTGCAGGCAGATCACATCTGCCTGCTGCCCCGGCAGCCACTCAAAAAAACCCTTGCGGGCCGCTGCCCGTATCCCGTTGACATTGACGGTCATGACGCGCATATGCCGCGCTTCCCCTGTGTTGCCCTGCTATCTGACGCCAACGGCGCCGCATCAGGCGTGTATCA
>SLLK01000165.1 GCA_007134115.1 Gammaproteobacteria bacterium
AAGCGCCACCGAAGGCACCGAAATGAAGAGATCGTTACTTTGATTCTTCGGTGAGTTCGGTGGCCGATCAAGTCGGGCGGGGCCTACCAGGCGAGGAACTGGCTTACACTGCCGTCGTTGCTGCTGCCCACCGGCAACAGGCGCGCCCCGCCGGCGTAACGGGCGCGCCAGAAGCGGTCGCGAACGCGGTCAATACGCACATTGGAGCCCGTGGACGGGGCATGCACCATGCGGCCGTCGCCAATGTACATGCCGACGTGCGATACCGTGCCCTGCAGGCGGAAAAACACCAGGTCGCCCGGTTCGAGGCGGTCCAGGTGCAGCCAGTCAGCGTAGCGGTATTGTTCGGCGGCGGTGCGGGGGACGTTCATGCCCACCTGCCGGTAGGCGTAGTGGATCAGACCGCTGCAATCAAAGCCGCCCGGCGCATCGCCGCCGAAGCGATAGGGTTCGCCCAGCACGGAGAGGGCATTTTCCACCACCTGCCCGCGCAGTTCGGCGCCGTTAGCCGGGGCATGGTATTCGGGAAACGGCGCGCAAGCACTGAGGCTGACGCCGAACAGCGTGGCCAGACACAGCGGGCGCAAAGCCCGCAACCATCCTGTACCTGATTCGTTCACGCGTGTGTTGATCCTCGCGTTATGGTTGTTTGGGCCAGTGTGGGCGGCGCGTCATGCGCCCATCTCCTGTAATGCACGGCGCGCCCGGGCGCCGGCCTCGCTATCCGACTGTGCTGCCGTGCGGTAATGCTCAATGGCCCGGTTGCGATCCCCCTGGGCGCGCGCCACATTGCCGGCGGTATAGTGCGCCGGCGCGGTGGGCAGCAGTTGAATGCTCTTTTCCAGGTGGGAGCGCGCCCGCTCATAGTCCTGCAATTGCTCCATGGCAATGCCGGCGTTGAGATGGAAAGCAAAGTACTCGTTATTGCGCGCCATCGCGCGCTCAAGGTGGGGCAGGGCGTCGCGATAACGACCGCGTTGTATGTCGATGTCCCCCAACAGGCCGTGAAACAGGGCTTCGCGTGGTTCCGCCGCTACTGCCTGGCGGGCCAGGGTGTGCGCCTTGTCTGTCTCTCCGTCGCGCAGTGCGCGGCGACCCTCGTCATAGGCTTCGTATGCCGGCGCGGTGCGCTTGAGTACGGCGATACGTTGCTGATAGGTCTCCCGTCCCATGCGGCCTTCACGGCCGAGTTCGGTGGCGGTGGCGCGGTTGGCTTCGACGCGCTGCTGTGAAGGGGGGTGTGAGGCGAACAAACCGTCCAGCCAGCCCGATTCACGGCCCTCGGACAAGCGCACGAAGGTTTGCTGCAACTCGACGGCGGCTTCCGGGTTATAGCCGGCGCGGGCCATGTAAATGGTGCCGTAGCGATCTGCCTCGAGTTCCGCCTCGCGGCTGTAACGCTGATTGAGCAGGCCGGCGGCGATACTGGCGCCACCGACCAGCAGCATGCCGACGTTGTCTTCCCGTGTGCCCAGGGCCATGGCGCCGAGGCCAAGACCCAGTTGCAGGGCCAGGTTGCGTTCCATGCCGCGTGCGCTGTGGCGCGCTGCGGCGTGGACGATTTCGTGGCCGAGTACGGCGGCAAGCTCGGCTTCGCTGTCCATTTCCAGCAACAATCCGCGATTGATGGCGATCTTGCCTCCGGGCATGGCCCAGGCGTTGGGCACGGAGTTGTTCAGCACCACGAATTCGTAGGGCAGTCCGGGCCGGTCGCTGGCCTCGGCGAGCCGCTGGCCGACCTGGGCGACGTAGTCGTTGAGCACCGGGTCGACGTTATAACGGCCGCTCTGCATCTGCTGTCCGGCGACGTAGTTGTCACGCCCGATGGCGATTTCCTCGGCCTCGGAAATCAGGCCCAGTTCGCGTTGTCCGGTGACCGGATTGACCGCGCAGGCGGTGATCAGCAGCAAGGCCAGCGCGACGCCCGATGCGCGCAAGAGGACAATCTGGTGGGACATGAAAAACTCCCTGTTCAGTTAAGGAAACGCTGATCTATTCGTCACGTCTCATCGTCACGTCTCAGCGGGTCCTGTGGCGTTCAGCCGCAAGGCGCCCTGAGTATAGCCTGCACAACTTCTGCGCATCACAACGGTCACAGTATCCGTTCATGTAGACAACAGGAGTATGACAATGTTTTATCGTTACTGTGCCGTCATGGCAACGATTTTACTCCTCGCCAGCGCCTGGCCGGCGACCGCTGTGTCCGCACAGCTGGAACCGGAACCGCTGCCCGAGGCGCTCAGGGCCGACGCGCCGGCGTTTGAGCTCTTGGGGGAGACACGCTTTCGCAAGTATTTCTTTCATGTTTATGATGCTTTCCTGTGGGTGCCCGAAGATCAGCACTGGGCGCTGGACGGTGAATACGCGCTGGATATTACTTATGCCCGCGACTTCGAGGGCGAGATGCTGGCGCGTTCGGGGCGCGAGCAAATGGCAGAGATCGGGGTGGGCGACGAGGCACTCCGGATGGAGTGGTACGAGCGCATGAAGGGGCTGTTCCCCGATGTCAGCCAGGGTGACCGCCTGATCGGCTGGCATCGTCCGGGTCAGGGCGCCTGGTTCTATTACAATGACGCGTTGCTCGATACGGTGGAGGATGCCGCCTTTGGTGAGGCGTTCTTCGCGGTATGGCTGGATCAGCGTACCAGCGAGCCGCGCATGCGCCGGGAACTGCTGGGCGAACAGGACTGAAGCGGTACGCCCGGCGCAAGCAGGGTGACCGCTTCATCGGCGGGCGTTGCCCGGGGAGATCAACATTGGACAGTCTGCGCGTTGACAAGTGGTTGTGGGCGGCACGTTTTTTTCGTACCCGGTCGCTGGCCGGGCAGGCGGTGCGCGGTGGCAAGGTGACGGTCAATGGTGAACGCGCCAAGCCGGCGCGCGAGGTACGAGTGAATGATGAGGTGCGCATCACCCGGGGCGAGACGCGCTTTACGGTGACTGTACTGGCGCTGGACGAACGCCGTGGCCCGGCCGTCGTGGCCCGCCAGCTCTATAGTGAGACTGACGCATCACAGCGTGAGCGTGAGGCGCTGGCCGAGCAGCAGCGACTGGCGCGCATGGCGGTGAGTTTTCCTGCGCGACGTCCGGATCGTCGCGAGCGTCGCGCACTGCTGCGCACCAAGACGGGTCGTTGACCGGTTCACCGTGCGCTGCTCGTGGCCCGCGGGTCTGGCGGCAGGAACGGTCTCGCGGTATCCTGCACGCTGTCGCGTCGGCCGGCAGACGCCTGTATCACAGCGTATGTCCCGCGCGCATGCCGCACGGATCAGCATCCTATCCAATCAGGATCACAGTCGTTTCATGTGGCCACGGCATGATGGTTGAGCCCGAGGCGAAGCTGCGGCTGCCGGCGGGAGATCCCCGCCGGTAGCAAGGCGCCTGGCCGTGATCTGGTCCTGTCGGCAGTGTGTTCGTCATATTCCCGGGCGTGCTGGCGGCTGCGCGCGGTCGGCGAGCGCTTCATACA
>SLLK01000030.1 GCA_007134115.1 Gammaproteobacteria bacterium
ATTCAGGGTTTTTTCGATATTCCGGTGGATAACGTCTACGCTTCACCGATTCTGCTGGGCGACATGTGGCGGCAGAAGTTCGGTGATTTCACAGTGGTTTCGCCGGATGTGGGCGGCGTGGTGCGCGCGCGGGCCCTGGCCAAGCGGCTGGACGACGCGGACCTGGCGATTATCGACAAGCGCCGGCCCAAGGCCAACGAAGCGCAGGTGATGCACATCATCGGCAATGTCAAAAACCGCTTTTGTGTGCTCGTCGATGACATGGTGGATACTGCCGGCACGCTGTGCCGCGCGGCCGAGGCGCTGAAGAAGCAGGGCGCCGCCCGGGTGGTGGCTTATTCCACGCATCCGGTGCTCTCGGGGCCGGCCATTGACAACATCGAGCACTCGCAGCTCGATGAGCTGGTGGTCACCGATACCATTCCACTTGGCGAAAGGGCGGCCAAGTGTGCGAAAATCCGCCAGCTCAGTGTCGCGCAGACACTGGGCGAGACCATCCGGCGTATCGCCAGTGATGAGTCGGTCAGTTCCATGTACATAGACTGAGCGCGTATCCGCGGGATGCGAGCCGGTTTTGGTGCGACGCTTCACGGCGTCGCGAAGACGCTGAACAGACAGCGTGACCCAGCAGCCCTTCTTCCTGGTCGCGGGATGAAGGGTTTCCGTCGTTGTGACGGTTACCAGGAGTAGATGATGAGTCAGGAATCTTTTGAAATTCAGGCCGAGCCCAGAGACGATCAGGGGAAAGGTGCGAGCCGCCGCCTGCGTCGGACCGGTCGTGCACCGGGGATTATCTACGGCGGCACGAAAGCGCCGCAGTTGATATCCCTGGACCAGAACGAATTGCGCATGCATCTGGATCACGAGTCCTTTTATTCCCACATTCTGAACATCGATGTGGGTGGCAAAAAGGAACAGGTGATCCTCAAGGATCTGCAGCGCCATCCCTTCAAGCAGACGGTGACCACCCACGTGGATTTCCTGCGCGTGGTCGCCGGCCAGAAGCTGCGGGTCAACGTACCCCTGCACTTCCTCGGTGAAGAAGACGCACCCGGCGCCAAGGCGGGCGGCGTGATCTCCCACCTGATGACCGAGGTCGAGGTGGAGGTGTTGCCCAAGGATCTGCCCGAATACCTGGAAGTCGATATCACCGCGCTGGAGATCGGCGACAGTATCCACCTGTCCGAGCTCACGGTGCCTGGAGGCGTGACCATACTGGCGCTGGCGCACGGCGAGGAGAGTGATGACCGGGCCGTGGTCAGCATTGTGCCGCCGCGTGTCGAGAAGACCGAGGATGAGGAAGAGGAAGAAGCCGCCGCCGAAGAGGCAGCAGCTGACGACAAGTCTTCGGATGAAGATGCCTCTGACGAATCCGGTGATGACGACGGGGACGACAGCGACAAGAGCTGACAGGCGTGGCCGCGATAGACGCAGTGATCGGCCTGGGCAATCCGGGCAGCCGCTACGAGCGGACGCGCCATAACGTCGGCTTCTGGTTGGTAGATGAGCTGGCCCGCCTCAATGGCGGGCAGTTCGTTGCCGAGCGCAAACTCCATGGCGATGTCGTGCGGGTGATGCTCGATGACTGTGAGGTACGGCTGGTCAAGCCGTCGACCTTCGTTAACCGTAGCGGCCAGTGCGTGCAGGCGCTGTGCGCCTATTTCCGTATCCCCCTGGAGCGGGTGCTGATCGTGCATGACGATCTGGATCTGCCCCCCGGCACGGTGCGGCTCAAGCACGGCGGTGGACACGGTGGTCACAACGGGCTGCGCGATACCATTGCCCATATGGGGGCGGATTTCCCGCGCCTGCGCATCGGTATCGGACATCCGGGCCAGCGTGACGAGGTCGTCAATTATGTGCTTGGCGTGCCGGGCAAGGATGAAGCGCAGGCGCTCGACGAGGCTGTGCAACGTGCCGTCGATGTCATGCCGTTGCTGGTGCGTGACGGACTGGAGCCGGCCATGCAGCGTCTGCACACCAAATCTGGAGATTCCTGAGCATGGCCATTCAATGCGGTATCGTGGGGTTGCCCAATGTCGGCAAGTCCACTTTATTCAATGCGCTGACCCGCGCCACCATACCCGCCGAGAACTACCCCTTTTGCACTATAGACCCCAATGTAGGCGTGGTGCCGGTGCCTGATCCGCGGCTGGACGCACTGGCCACGATCGTGAAACCGCAGAAGGTCATTCCCACTGCGATGGAGTTTGTGGATATTGCCGGCCTGGTGGCCGGCGCGGCGCAGGGTGAGGGGCTGGGTAACCAGTTCCTGGCGCATATCCGCGAGACGGATGCCATCGCCCACGTGGCGCGCTGCTTCGAAGACCCCGATGTGGTGCATGTGGCCGGCAAGGTAGACCCGTTGGCGGATCTGGACGTGATCGCTACGGAACTGGCGCTGGCGGATATGGATACCGTCAGTCGCGCCAGCGCACGCAACGAGAAAAAGGCCAAGGGTGGCGACAAGCAGGCCAAAGCCATGCTGGCGTTGCTTGAACGCCTCGCGGCGCAACTTGACGAGGGGCTGCCGGTGCGGGCGCTCGAATTCACGGATGAAGAGCGGCCACTGCTGCGCGAGCTGCACCTGTTGACGGCCAAGCCGGCAATGTATATCGCCAATGTGGATGAAAGCGGCGACGAGAGCGCTCCGCTGGTCACCCGCCTGCGTGAGCGGGCGGAGACTGAAGGGGCCACGGTGGTCGTGGTAAGCGCATCCATCGAGGCCGAGTTGTCACAGCTTGATGAAGCCGATCGTGACGAATTTCTGGCGGACCTGGGGCTGAGCGAGCCGGGATTGAATCGCGTGATCCGCAGTGCCTACGAGTTGCTGCATTTGCAGACCTTTTTTACCGCCGGAGAAAAAGAGGTGCGGGCCTGGACAGTCCGTCGCGGGGCGACCGCCCCGCAGGCGGCAGGCGTGATTCATACCGACTTCGAGCGCGGCTTCATCCGTGCCGAGGTGGTGGGCTACGACGATTACATCGCCTGCGGCGGCGAGGCCGGCGCAAAGGATGCCGGCAAATGGCGCCTGGAAGGCAAGGACTACATCATGCAGGAAGGTGATGTTGTGCATTTCCGTTTCAATGTTTGACCCCGCGCGCCGCGCGGGACATTGACAGCGCGAAGGCAGGCAATGACAATTACGCCTCGCCGCGAATCGCTTTATATGGCTACGTAGCTCAGTTGGTTAGAGCGCATCACTCATAATGATGAGGTCGGTGGTTCGAATCCACCCGTAGCTACCATCTTCACAACCACAAAGCCCGCCTGTTTCAGGCGGGCTTTGTGGTTAGGGGTCCGGACTTTCAGTGGCCGGCCGGCCTGCTCCGCGGCTTGCCGCCGGTGGTGCGCTCCTCGGCACGCGAGGTCGCTTCCAGGTCGGGTTCATCCAGCATGGCCAGAATACCCGTGCGGGTATGGTTGCGCAGCAGCACGGCGTCGTCGGC
>SLLK01000122.1 GCA_007134115.1 Gammaproteobacteria bacterium
CGATCAAGGCGGCCTCACGCAAACTTGCGCTGGCAGATGAGAATGTAATTAATTTTGGACTGGTGCCGAGAACGAACCGGGGGATCTTCGTGATCAATGAACTGCCTGATCTTCAGCCGAGAATCCAGGTTGCCCTGCTGAATATCATGCAGGAGAGAGACATTCAGATTCGGGGTTTCAGTATTCGTATTCCTCTTGATCTTTTTATGGCTTTTTCAGCAAACCCGGAAGATTATACCAATCGCGGAAACATCATAACACCGTTAAAAGACCGCATTGATACCCAGATTATCACCCATTATCCGAGGGATCTGTCAGTGGGCATGGAAATCACGCAGCAGGAATCCACGGCATCCCGCAACGGGGAAATGGAAATTGAGATTCATCCTTTGTACAGGGAAATCGTTGAAGAGGTGGCTTTCGGGGCCCGGAAAAGTGAATATGTGGATCAGAAAAGCGGCGTATCCACCCGCATGACCATCACAGCCATGGAACAGGTATTTTCAGCGGCCGAGAGACGCGCCCTTTCCAACAATGAGAGTTCGGCGAGGGTGAGGATTTCGGATCTTTTCCATATGGTTCCGGCTCTGACCGGAAAAATGGAGTTGGTTTATGAGGGCGAGCAGGAGGGAGCCATCAATGTGGCAAAACATATCATCGGTCAGGCGATAAGTGAAGTTTTCAAGCGCACCTTCCCGGATCCCCGCAGCAGAGACGAAGGTGAGAATCCTTATTCAGACATACTCAATTGGTTTAAGGACGGCAATGATTTAATCCTTTCCGATTCGATGAGTGAAAAAGAATACCGGAAAACACTCGAAGGCATCGAAGGGTTGTCCGGAATAGTCGATACGTTTGCGGAAAAACCCGGTGATGACAGATATGTGCTGATGGATTGGATCCTGGAAGCCCTGCACCAAAATTCGATGCTTGGAAAGGAAGATCTGGACCAGACCAGGAATTTCAGTGACATGCTTGGCAGCATGCTCGGCGGAATGGGCGGATTCGAAGATGACGACGATGATGACTTCGAGGATTTTCGCGGGCTGAACTGAATAACAGTGGGCAGGGAACAGTGTTTCAGTGTGTCAGTGATCAGTGTGTCAGTAAACAGTAAACAGTAAGCAGTGGCAGTTGGCAATGGGTAGTGCTACAGTTTGTCAATGTATCAGTTGTATTTGCAGTTGCAGTAAACAGTGGCAGTGGCAGTTCGCAGTAGCAGTTCGCAGTAGCAGTGGGCAGGAGCATCTCCCCTTGAGGAGGAGACAATTGAAGTGCGTTCAGCACTTTAATTTGTGGGGTGTTCTGTTGGCAGTAAACAGTGGCAGTAGGCAGTTGAATAGTGGAATTGAAGAACCGGGCTTTCACGACAAAATTTATTGCATACTCCCGAGTTTTTATGAAATGTATTATGTTTGTGATTCCGGTTTTTTGCTAATGCACTGGGGGCCTTCCTGGGATATGGCTTTCGAAGTTTCTGTTCATTCGAATTTCGTATTGAATTGCATTGCTTTTGAATTAGCCTTATTTTACTGTATTGAAGAAATTGCTAATTGAATGAGGAAAAACCCATGAAGAAAGGAATTCATCCTGAATACAAAGAAATTAAGGTTGTAATGAGCGACGGGTCTGAATTTACGACGCGCAGCACCATGAATCTCAAAGAGGGCATCTATAAGAGCGAGGTGGATTCAAAAAATCATCCGTTCTTTAATGCCGATCAGACCTTTAAGAAGAAAGCCGGCCAGATTGATCGGTTTAACAAGCGGTACGGCAAGAAATAACAAGCGATACGGTAAGTAATACGATCATACAGGATCATTAAAGTTTTAAAAAGGTTAATAAGGATGCAGTGGACCAAGCGTTGCATCCTTTTTTTTTGATTAAGTTAAAGGATTGAATCCGGAGTGCTAAAAAATAGAGGTACGTCGATTGTTGTAAACAAAAGCGAGGGAGTATTCCGGTTACAATCTTGAACGTTTATTTGATTAATACTTGAATGAAGACAGATACTTACACTGTAGGCCCATTTGCAGAGAACACCTACCTGCTCACAAAGAATCGGCAATCGCTGTTGATTGATCCGGGGTTTTCCTCCCGCAGTGAAATGCTCGCTTTAGATGAAGCCCTGGCCGCAGATGGATCCGAACTGATCGGGGTATTGCTGACTCATGCACATGTCGATCATGTTTTGGGTTTAAACCAGGTTCTTCAGAAGCATCAGGTGCCGGTTCACCTGAATCATACGGATCTTTATCTGTGGGAGAATTTTGAATCACAGTCGGCCATGTTTGGCATACGAACAGGTGGGTTCAGTTTTACACCGGAGCCGCTGGAAGAGCAAAATGGATTTGAAATCGGCACATTCAGCATGGATGTGCTCTATACGCCCGGCCATTCACCCGATCATGTGTCACTCTACTTTCCGGACGAAGAGCAGGTAATTGCCGGAGATGCGCTTTTCAGGGAAAGCATCGGCAGGACCGATCTGTACAAAGGCGACTTCAACCTGCTTGCCACATCCATCCGGGAAAAATTATACACCCTGCCCGACGACACCCTCGTGCTGCCCGGCCACGGCCCGTCGACCACCATTGGCCACGAAAAACAACACAATGCTTTTGTTAGTCTTGAGTCGTGAGTCGTGTGTGTCGTGAGTCGTACGTGTAGTCAAACTTTGCATCCTGCACCCTGCAACTGCCCCGCCAACTGCAACTGCAACTGCAACTGCAACTGCAACTGCAACTGTAACTGTAACTGCATCCTGCAACTGCCCCCCTACAACTGCCAACTGTAACTGCCAACTGTAACTGCTTACTGCAACAACTCCACTGACTCCTGACTCCTGACTCCTGACTCCTGACTCCTGTATTCTGAATTCTGAATTCTGAATCAAGCCTTGCCGATCTCCTCTTTGAGGCGCTCAATCTGTTTCCGGTAATAGCCTTTTTTGTGGGTATGAATGTCCATCAGCCGTTTGTAGGTGTCCAGGGCGGCTTGTTTGTTGCCCTGTTTCTCATAAATGCCGGCCAGGGTTTCGGTGACAATATCTTCCACCATGGAGGATTCCTCACTGAGATCAGGGCTTTCGTCCGTTTCGACCGCATCGGTGTCCAGATGGATTTTTTTTGAATCAACTGATGACAATTTGCTGATTAACGAGTCGAGATCGGAGATCGGATGAGATGCGCTCCCCTCCCTGGTTTTGCGTTTCTTTTTGATAACCGGTTTTGAAGGTTTCCAGGCTTTGAATTTTTTGGGATGCGTCATGTAGTAGTGAAGTTGTTCCATGGTCGGGCTGCCCGGGGCAAATATTTTCGCTCTCCAGGCGCATTTCACAGCCTCATCCGGATTTCCATTAAAGTGATGAAACCAGGACAACAGGTAATATCCGACGGCATCCGGCCCGCGTCTATGCAGATGGTTTTC
>SLLK01000257.1 GCA_007134115.1 Gammaproteobacteria bacterium
AAAAAACAAAAAAGAAGAGCAAGAGCCGCCCCCCTTTCCGCCGGAGGATAGATCCATTCTAAAAAAGCCGAAACCCGAAAAAATTGAGAAGCCCAGGAAAACTGCTAACACGCAATCTGCAGACAAAACCATCGGGTCAAATATCGACCTTACTGTCTGATTATTGCTTGGGCTACCAGGTATCTTCGAATTTCTTTTCTTAATAAAATGGTGTAATAATTTCTAACAGCTCCAGCAAATAATCAAATAGCTGCTGCAGCATCATTGTAAAGGCAGTTGGCAGGTAAGGAGATATCAAAATCAGCAGAACAAAGCCAACTCCAAGTTTAATAGGCAGGGCAATAAACATTATATTTGCCTGTGGCATAATACGTGCAAAAATGGCGAGGGATAAATCGAGCAAAAAAAGCACAACAAGAAATGGTGATGCAATCTGAACGGCAATCATAAAAAGATAAACTGCCACATCGAGCATATATGGCCCCACAAGATGTATTGCAGCCTGGCTTAACGGTAACACCTCAAAGCTTTTAGCCAGGGCACTAATATAAATTTTATCCCCGTCGATTGACAAAAACACAAGTACAGCCAGCATACTGAATAAATTGCTGATTAGCGTGCTTTGTTGTTGCGTCATCGTATCGACCACACTGGCAAAACCAAGAACAATTTTTAAACTTATCAAACGCCCGGCCATCTCAAGGCCAGCAAAAATCAGTTGGCCAATCAGCCCCATTGCAACCCCAACCAGAACTTCGATGATAATAGCTGATGCCAGGAAAACCACACCGGCATCAGGTGGAATTAAAACATTCTCAGCGGGAATTACAGGGTATAATAACACACTGGTGATAAGTGCGAAAAAGAGTTTAACCTGTGCAGGAAAAGATGCAGAACTAAAATATGGGGCTGTCATAATCATGCTGCTTACACGCACAAAAATCAAAAAAGCAGCGAGAATATACTCTACAGTTAACAGTTCCATCGGTTAATAATTTAGCTTTGTTACCCCAAAAAACATGCTGCCTTTTCCATTTTCGTCAGCCCTGTGCAGGCAAATCTAATACGTGTCCACGCAATAACATGACGTAATGGACTCATTTCTTTTCAACCGCTCAATTACTTATTTGCGGGATGAATTCGAAGATCCGCTGTGTAAAGTCAATGGCAAATTGCAGCATAATCCCGAACGTGAAGAAGAGAATAATCACCACTACAACCATTTTGGGCACGTAACTCAGCGTCATTTCCTGGATGGACGTGGCTGCCTGAAAAATTGCAATCGTAAGCCCTACGATGAGTGCACCTGCAAGAACCGGTGCAGAAAGAACCACGACTGCCGTCAACATTTCCTGCAGCCAGTATAACCCTGTTTCAATATTCATAATCTTTGTTTTTTAATTAAAACTCCTGACCATCGATTGAACCAGCAGGTACCAGCCATCGGTTAGCACAAACACAAGTATTTTGAATGGCAGCGAAACCAAAACCGGCGGGAGAAAGATAATGCCCATGGCGAGTAGTATGGATGCCACAACAAGGTCAATCACCATAAAGGGCAGATATATCATAAAGCCGATCTGAAATGCAATCCTTAGCTCGCTCATGATGTATGATGGTACAACCACAAAGAGCGGTATACTCTCAATGCTGTCTACTGTGTCAATTTCAACCAAATCCATAAAAAATAGCAGATCCTGATCACGGGTTTGCCTTACCATAAACTCTTTGAGCGGAACGGCGGCTTCGATAAGGGCTTCAGCCTGGGTCATCTCTTCGTTGATGTAAGGCTGAATTGCCTGTTCATTGACCTGATTAAACGTTGGCATCATGATAAAAATCGTAAGAAAAAGAGCCAGTCCGATCAGCACCTGGTTAGGTGGAGACTGCTGGGTCCCCAGCCCCATCCGAAGAAAGAAGAAGACCACAATAATCCGTGTAAAGCAAGTCATCATAGTGATAAATGCAGGGCCAAAAGATAAAACAGTAATGAGGATGAGCGCCTGAATGGCAAGAGAGAAATCCTCAGCTTCGCCGCCAATCGACAGGTCGATCTGGGGCAATGCCTGGGCAACAAATGGCGCCCCCGGCACTGTAAATGCCGCCTGAGCCATAACCAGGCCTGGCATCAGGATAACCAATCCCAATAAAAGCACCCCGGTTCTAAGCAGCTTTAATTTTGCCGCTGATGACATTCGTTTCATATTTTACTTTTAAAAATGTTATAGAAACTTTTGTCCGATTCATCCGGATAATCAATTTTTACTTTCCAGCCTTCTTTTGGGTATCTGTGAAGAAGGTTTACTTGTGACGAGGTAACCCCGATGACCCAAATTTCTTCATTCATTTCAATTATTTTAATTTGAGCCCCCTGCCCAAGCACATGTTCTCCAATCTCTTTCAACTGTTTATCTGATACCTCCCCTCGCCTGTTTTTCATCAAAATCAAAACGATGGCCAGGATTACAATCAACACCACGAAGGTGGTAAAAGCATTCATAAAAATATTTGGCGAACTTCTGTCTGATTCAGAAACCCGGTTATCCCCGGCTATGGCTGTCCGCAAACTGTCGGTTCTCTCTACCATTTGAGGGTCAGATGCCCTGCCTGTATCGTTCAGCTCCATCCGTGATACCATAAACAGCCACATTACCAGGAGAATTACTGATAATGAAACCACCATCTTGAGGATTTTTCGGGGGTTTACCTGGCTTGAAGCTAAGAGGTTCCTCAGATCCATCAAGACAATCCGGCTAAACGTTGGCGCGTTGTTACCAGGCTTGATATCCTCACCCCAAAATGTTCGTCGATTACTACAACTTCGCCTTTTGCTATATTATGGCCGTTCACAAGAATATCAACCGGCTCGCCGGCAAGTTTTTCAAGTTCAATTACAGAGCCTTTGGTAAGCTGAAGAACCTTGCCTAACGGAAGCTCAATTTTGCCCAGTTCAACAGACACATCCATCTCCACATCCTTGAGAATGTCCATGCTTCTTGAATCCCCGTTAACATCTGTTACCGGCTGCTCAAGGAACTCTTCAAATTCAACATTTCTGGCAGAAATAACTTGTTCCCGGGTAATGGTTTTTTCATCATCCTTTTCTTTTTCTGATTCTTTAAAAAAGCTTTCTTTAAAACCCTTTTCTTTAAGCTCCGCTTTATCTTCGCCATCTTTTGATTCGGCTGACCCTTCACCGGTATTATCTGTATCCTTTTCGAGGTTCGTTCCTTCCTTTTCCTCTTCTTGAATTATTGCTTCCGGGTTTCCGGCAAGGATTTCTGCCCTCACTTTGTTATCGGCCAGCCCATCCACTTCCATTTTTACCTGGAAATATTCAGTATGTGAAAATTCTTTCAGCAGCTGTGTTTTTGTTAATATTTGAACATCCTCAAGTGATGGTTCTATCCCGTTATCTTTTAATATCGG
>SLLK01000099.1 GCA_007134115.1 Gammaproteobacteria bacterium
AGCCGCTGTGTTTCTGTCACCGTCGCCACCACCGGCGGCCCAAACACCCAAGCCGCCGCACGCCACATGGCCGAGGCGAGGGGCGGAACGACGAAGCTCGCCATCGAAAGGCTCAAGGAGATGACAACGACTGCGAGGATTAGCACCGCCTTGGCGGCCAAAAACGCGCTGAGGCGGACGAAAGACCGTACCAAGAACGACACCCAGCGCATCACTCGCTGCACTGATCGTGAAGAGCCCAATACACATTGTCGCGCTCGAGGTTGTCGTTTTGGTCCCACACAGTGAGGGCTGTGCGCTCATCGTTGTCCGCAGCACAGGGATCACCTGCGGCGCCAATGAGCATATCAACAATCATGCTGTCGGGTGCTGTGCGCGCCGCCCAGATCACTGGTGTGGTGCCGTTATCGTCACCCGCATCAGCGGAGGCGCCGGCTTCGAGCAACGCGGTGACGATCTCAGGCGCACCTTCGCCGCGCCGCGCTGCCATGTGCAATGGCGTTAACCCATCGAAATCGGAGATATCCTCCGAAGCCCCGGCCTGCAGGAGCACGGCCACGCTCAACGTATCAGGCGCGTTAGCGGCGGCGAGTTGAAGTGCGCTGCGTCCGTCCTCATCGCGCTGATCGGGATCCGCATCCGCCGCGAGCAGTGCGGCGATGTATTCGGCGCCATCCGCGCGCGCGGCGGCGAGATGCAGCGGCGCTGTCGCGCAACGTGCGAATGACCTCCACGAGCAGCGTTCACCCGGAAGCTGGGTGTCAGGATCGCTACCCCAGACCAGAAGGTATGACAGGATGCCGGGTGTCTGTGCTTTTCGTGCCGCGACATGTATCGGGCGTCGGCCCTTGGTATCGGTAAGCTCTGTATCAGCGCCGGCGCGCAATAGCTCAGCCACAACAGTGGCATTCTGCGTAGCAGCCGCAGCCAGATGTAACGGTGTGCGTCCCTCATTGTCGCGCTCGGCGAGGTTCGCGCCTGCCTCAAGGCATTTGCGAACTTCCTGAACAGTGGCCGCGCTGAAGAACGCATCGGCCATCCAATCTGTACAGGAGAGGTCAGCATGGGCGGGTTTGCCGAGACCTGCGAAAAATCCCACCGTCGCGAGAACTACTGCTCGGTTCATAAGAATTCCCTCCAACACCATCAGATAGCCAAGACACGGCGCGCGGGGCAACCCTGTGCAACAGTGTTGTCGAAAACGGTTGATGGTGTGGGAAGGCGTCGCGACGCCGGGATATTCGGCAATTGAGTTCGAAGTCGCGGCGCGGTGCTCGAGCGTCATTAGCGTGCTCGACGCTGTCTTGCGGCGCTGACGCGCGCGATTCTCGCTCCGAAGCGGTGGAGAGCTGACCAGCAGGGCGGTCCGGCAAGGGCGGCCCTGACCGGACTTTCGGCCTGCGTTCCAGCGCTGCACTGCAGCTTAGGCAGCCGGACGTTCATCAATGTGGGGGCCCCCTTACTGGGACCGGTTCGAAGGCCTACCTCGCCAGAACCGTAGGGCGCGGTACACTGTTTGAACCTCTCTGAGGTAGTTCAACATAGTGCTCTCTCCCGTTGCGACAACGCTCTTCTCTAACATATTTATTGAAAGCTAACGTCATGAGTGTTAGCTTCTGACGGCATGTTAGATATGGATACGAAATTCTCTCAGAACCTCCTTAAGGCCGCGCAGTCCCACCTGCGCGCGACACTTCACATGCCAGCCAGTTTGAAGTCCTGGGGGGCCAAGAAAGGGCTGCCACCCTTTCTTGCCAACGGGTTCGATTACCGACAAACGGAGCTCTTCGGGAATGCGATCTTGCTCGTCGTCCCGAAGTCTTACGACGCCAAGAATCCTACAAGTCTTTCCAAGCAGCTCGGAGCCATCCAACGCCACTTTGCGGGAATTCTCGTACTGGTCCTGGAGCACCTGTCCGCCTATCAGCGCGGTCGGCTCATAGAAGAGTCCGCGGCCTTCATTGTCCCTGGCAACCAGCTCTTCATCCCGCAGCTTGCGATGGACCTCAGGGAGCACTTTCGGCGAAGACGCGATTTCGGGGAGGACCAGCTCTCGCCCGCATCCCAAGCGCTCATCTTGCGGCACCTGAACCTCAGAGACGTGGAAGGCGCCAAACCGAGCGATATTGCGAAAACCTTGCGGTACTCGGCGATGTCGATCGGCCGCGCCTTTGAAGAACTGGAAGCCAGCGGGCTGTCCCGTGTGGAGACGCGGGGGCGCAGTAAGCACATCCAGTTCTCCGACGCTCCTCGAGAATTGTTCGAAGCGGCGGCTCCAAGACTGCGTTCGCCCGTCAAGGCCGAGCATTGGTTTCGGGCATCCTATCTTCCTATGGGCTTCCATGGCAGTCCACTGCCTCAGTATTTGCCGGCCGGCGGCGAAAGTGCCTTGTCAGAGCGCTCGACGATGTCCAAGCCTCGCATCCTGTGTTTTGCCGCCGGGCCAAAGGATTGGAAGCGGATTCAAAGCGGCGAGTTCGGAGAAGAGGTCGAACAGGACGAAGAGCCGAACTTCGCCATCGACGTATGGTGGTACGACCCCGACATCGTGTCGGGCGCGCGTGAGGTCGACGCGCTGTCGCTCTACATGCAGTTCCGCGACAACGCCGACGAGAGGCTGGCGGCCGCCGCGGAACAACTTTTGGAGGAGTTCGCATGGTAGTCGGCCTGGACAAGTTTCGTGAGCATTTTGCGGACCACGCGGACCACTATGCGGTTATCGGCGGCACCGCATGTTCGATGATATTCGAGGAGGTCGGTATCGGTTTCCGCCAAACCGACGACATCGACATGGTGCTCTGTGTCGAGGTCGTGGATCCCTCTTTTGCGCAGTCCCTCAAAGCCTTTCTGGATGGCGGAGGTTACGAGGCGCGCGAGCGCAGCAACGGACGCCGGGAATTCTACAGGTTCCACAAGCCGACCGACCCATCGTATCCGGCGATGCTCGAGCTCTTTGCACGGGAGCCAAAAACTCTGGAAATCCCGGAAGATGCGGGGCTGACGGTGGTCGAGGTTTCGGACGAAACCCTGAGCCTCTCCGCAATCTTGCTGGACCCGGACTACTACGAGGTGCTCCTCGCAAGCCGTCGCGCCATTGACGATATTCTTGTTCTCGATGAGCGATTGCTCATTCCGTTCAAGGCCAGAGCATTCGTCGACCTGTCTCAGCGAAAGGATGAGGGCGACGGCAATGCCAAGGGAAGCGATATCAAGAAGCATCGGAACGACGTGTTCCGGCTGCTGCAGCTCCTTCCGCGGGAGGAACCTATCGAGGTTACCGAGCCGTTGAGGGCGGACCTCAGGGCCTATTTGGAGAGGGTGAACGAATTGCCGGACTTCGACCCGAACTCATTCGGCGTCCCCATAAAGCGTGAAACAGGCATCGACATGATCCGCCGCCTCTACCAGCTATAGCGACCGTC
>SLLK01000103.1 GCA_007134115.1 Gammaproteobacteria bacterium
AAGCGTTAGGATACGCGCTTGTACTAATAATAAAGAGTCATAATAAAGTATGACATCAGACCGGAAACACAACAGTCACCCGGCGCCGCAGGATTGGCATCCGGCGGATATCGTCGCCGCCGTGCGCAAGGCCGGGTGGACCCTGCGCCGGCTTTCGGCGCATCACGGCTATCATCCGGCGAGCCTGCAGTCGGCCCTTCATCGTCGCTGGCCTCGTGCCCAGGCGCTGATTGCCGAGGCAATTGACCGCGATCCGGCCGAAATCTGGCCATCCCGCTACTCCTGAACCAGGCCAGCCTCCCTCAGGCGGCGAGCCCGGAATGGCGCAACAAGGCGTCAATTTCCGGCGGCCGCCCGCGAAAGGCCGTGAACAGTGCCAGCGCATCACGCGAGCCGCCCTGCTCAAGGATATTGTGCAGGAAGTCACGGCCGGTCTCGGGGTTGAAAATACCCTCTTCCTCAAAGCGCGAGAAGGCGTCGGCGGAAAGCACTTCGGCCCACTTGTAGCTGTAATAGCCAGCGGCATAGCCACCGGCGAAAATGTGCGCAAAGCTGTTGGGAAAGCGATGCCAGGCTGGCGGCCGGATTACCGAAACCTGGTCGCGGACTTCTTCCAGTGTCTCGTAGATGCGCGCTCCTTGCGCCGGGTCATAGTCGGCGTGCAGGTGGAGGTCGAACAGCGAGAATTCGAGTTGGCGCAACATCTGCATGGCGGACTGGAAATTGCGGGCCTCGCGCAGCCGCTTGTAGAGCGCCTCCGGCAGTTTCTCTCCGCTTTCATAATGGGCGGCGAACAGATCCAGCGATTCACGTTCCCAGCACCAGTTCTCCATGAACTGGCTGGGCAGTTCCACCGCATCCCAGGCCACGCCGTTGATTCCTGATACGGCCGGTACGTCGATCTGCGTGAGCATGTGATGCAGGCCGTGGCCAAATTCGTGAAACAGGGTGGTGACTTCGTCATGGGTGAGCAGGCCTGGCTTGCCGCCGGCGGCGGGGGTGAAGTTGCAGGTGAGATAGGCCACCGGCACCTGCAGGCCACGCGGGGCCTGCCGCCGCACCCGGCATTCGTCCATCCAGGCGCCGCCCTGTTTGTTGGCGCGGGCGTAAAGATCGGTATAGAACTGTCCGCGCAATTCCCCCGCACCGTCGCGAATTTCGTAGAAGCGCACATCCGGGTGCCAGGTGTCGACACTGTCATCCTCCTTGATATGCATGCCGTAGAGACGCTCGACGATGTCGAACAGGCCGCGCATGACCTGCGGTTCGGGGAAGTACGGGCGCAGGTCTTCGGCAGAGATACGGTAGCGTGCCTGGCGCAGCTTTTCGCTGTAGTAGGTGATATCCCAGGGTGCAAGCTCGCTGACACCGTGTTCCTCACGGGCGAATTGGCGCAGGGCTTCCAGTTCCTCACGGGCCGGAGGCAGGGCCCGTGCCGAAAGATCATGCAGGAATTTGAAAACCTCTTCGGTGGATTTCGCCATGCGGCTTTCCAGCGCCATGGTGGCGTAATTGTCGTAGCCGAGCAGGCGGGCCTTTTCATGGCGCAGGGAGAGGATCTCTTCCATGATCTCCCGGTTATCCCACTGGCCGGCGTGCGGACCCTGGTCGGAGGCGCGGGTAGCCCAGGCCTCGTACATCTCGGCTCGCAGCTCACTGTCATCGGCATAGGCCATGACGGCGAACCAGCTCGGGAAGTCCAGCATCAACACATAGCCGGGCTTGCCCTCGCGCTCGGCGGTCTCGCGCGCCACCGACAGGGCGGATTCAGGCAGCCCGGCCAGGCGCGAGTCATCGGCCAGGTGCTTGCTCCAGGCGTGAGTGGCGTCGAGCAGGTTCTCCTGAAAGCGTGAGCCAAGTTCGCTGAGACGGCGCTTGATTTCAGCAAAGCGCTGGCGCGCCTCGCCTTCCAGCGCCACGCCGGAGAGGCAGAAATCACGCAGGGCATCGTCGATGGTCTTTTGTTGTGCCTGACTGAGGTTGGGGAAATCATCGCGGTTGCGGATGCGCTGATAGGCCCGGTAGAGAGCTTCGTTCTGGCCCAGCTCGGTGGTGTACTCGCTGAGCAGCGGCAGGCAAGCGTTGTAGGCCTCGCGCAACTCGGGGCTGTTGCATACCGAGTTAAGGTGGCGCACCGGTGACCAGGCTCGCTGCAAACGGTCATTGATTTCATCGAGTGGCGCGATGAGGTTGTCCCAGTTGTAGTCATCCGTCTGCGCCAGCAACTGTTCGATCTGGCGGCGGTTGTCGTCGATGAGCTGGCGAATGGCCGGGCCCGCATGTTCAGGCTGGATGGCTGAAAAACGGGGCAGCGATTTGGTGTCAAGGAGGGGGTTGCTCATGGTCTGGTTGTGACTCCGGTTGCTGTGCCGCGGCAATGTATCATGACTGGCAACGGTCCCTGCAGGGGGAGGTGCGTGCCTGGCCTGATATCTGACAGGCATAACATGAATACGTTCGTAGTCACGGGAGATTTTAATGAGCCGGCATTATGACCTGATCTGTATTGGCGGTGGCAGCGGTGGTATTGCCACGGCGCGGCGTGCCGCCAGTTATGGCATGCGCTGCGCGGTGGTCGAGCGCCACCGGCTGGGCGGCACCTGTGTCAATGTGGGCTGCGTGCCCAAGAAGGTGATGTGGAATGCCGCCCATACCGCCGCCGCGGTGCGCCAGGCGCCCGATTATGGCCTGCAGGTCACGCCGGGCGCGCTGGACTGGGGGGCACTTAAAACGGCGCGGGATGCCTATGTCAGCCGGCTCAACGACATCTATGCCCGCAATCTGGATAAATCCGGGGTGGACTGGATTGTCGGCGATGCGCGCTTTGAAAATGCCCGTACGCTGAGCGTGGGCGAAACACAGTACACGGCGGATCATATCGTGGTGGCCACCGGCGGCCGCCCGTGGGTGCCGGAGCTGCCCGGGGCCGAGCTCGGCATTGATTCCGATGGTTTTTTTGCGCTGGAGCGCCAGCCCCGGCGCGTGGCCGTGGTGGGCGCGGGCTATATCGCGGTGGAATTGGCGGGGGTGCTGCGGGGGCTGGGCAGCGAGACTGCCCTGGTAATCCGGCGCGGTCAGGCTCTGCGCGAGTTTGACGAGATCCTGCGCGAAGGTCTGATGGAAAACCTGGCCAGTCACGGCGTCGAGCTTGTCAGTCACTTTTCCCCCGCTGCCCTTCACCGCGAGGGCGAGGGACTGGTGCTGGAGAGCAGCGACGGCCAGCGCAGCGGGCCCTGGGATACAGTGATCTGGGCTGTGGGCAGACGGGCGGAAACGGCCGGATTGGGCCTGGACACTGCCGGGGTGGAGATGCTCGACAACGGCGAAGTTCCGGTGGACGAATACCAGAACACCAATGTGCCCGGCATCTATGCGCTGGGCGACATCACGGGGCGCATGCCGCTGACG
>SLLK01000317.1 GCA_007134115.1 Gammaproteobacteria bacterium
GCGTCGGCGCGCGCGGATGAAGAACCGGTCCGGCTTGAGCGTGAGTGTTTCCTTGATGTCCAGTTGATAGTCGCAGGGGTCGCTCAGGGCAAAGCGCTGCAGGATCATGGCCAGCGCCAGCTTGGCCTCGGTGAGGGCGAACTGGCGGCCGATGCAGGCGCGCTCACCGTTGCCGAAAGGCTTGTAGGCATGTGCCGGCAGCCGCGCTTCGGCTTCCGGGGTGAAACGCTCGATATCAAAACGCTCGGGGTCTTCCCATACCGCCGGGTCGCGGTGCAGGGCCGGCAAATGCACGTTCACCGCATGGTTGCGGCGGATCAGGTAGCGTCCGCCGATCAGGGTGTCCTCGTACGGCGCCACAGTGAACGCGGGCGCCGTGGGCCACAGGCGCAGGGTTTCCTTGAGCACCCGCTCGATCACGTCGAGCTCGCGCAGCTGGCCGTAGGCGGGGCGGGTGTCGCCCGGCAACACACGGTCGACCTCGGCATAGGCCTGGGCCAGCACGTGCGGATTGCGCAGCAGCAGGTACAGGGCGAAGGTGAGCAGCCCGCTGGTGGTTTCATGGCCGGCGACCAGAAAGGTGAGCACCTGGTGGCGGATGTTGAGATCATCGAGGCGCTCGCCGCTTTCCGGGTCCTCGGCGGTCAGCATCAGGTTGAGCAGGTCATGCGCCTCGGTGGGTTGTTCGCGGCGCGTACGGATCACGTCATCGACCAGCTCATTCATGCGCGCTATATCCCGCTGGAACTCCGGCGGGTCGCCCTGGAAGCGATTGATGACCGGCAGCCGCGTGAGCTTGCTCATGGTCGTCGCCAGCACGTTGACCATGGCGTCGAGGAAGGGGTGCAGTTCGCGACTGGCGAAACTGTTGAAGCGGTAATCGAACCCGGCCAGGGAAATGGTGTCCAGGGTCAGCCGCGTCATGTCGTCGGCCACCAGCAGGTCCTCGCCTTCGCGGGCCTCCCAACTGGCCACCAGTTGATCGGCCACGTCGAGCATGGCGTCGAAATAGCCCTTCATGGCGCGCTGGCTGAAAGCCGGCAACAGGATGCGGTGCGCCCTGGCCCACGGATGCTGGCCGCTGTGTGCGGTGAACAGGCCGTCACCGACCACCTCGCGCAACAGGGACAACGGCGGGCGCACCACCTTGCGAAAGCGCTGCTCGTCGCACAGCTCGGCGGCCAGCGCAGCGGAGGTGACAAACGGTACGCGGATCTTGCCGAAGTGCAGCTCGAAAATACCGTCGTAGTCGCGGCTGAGTTCCAGCAGATAGCCGGTCATGCGATCGCGCGGCAGTTGCAGCAGGTTGCCTACAACCGGGTAGCCGCGCGGGCCGGGAATGGTGGATGCGGTCTGCGACATGCTGCCAGTCTCCGTGGGTCGGGTTCAGGACTTGCGTTGCCGGGTTGCCAGAGCCCAGAATAGCGGCGGCCCTACACCGTAGGGGCAAGCAATTTACTCTACACTGTAGAGTCCGGTCAAGGGATCACAAACATGGCGCGAAAAGCGCAGGCGACGCGTCCGCCACTGGAGCCGGCACGCATATACAGTACCGCGCTGACGCTGATCGGGGAGCACGGTGTGGAGGCCCTGAGCATGCGCAAGCTGGCGGCCTCGCTGGGTGTGGACGCCATGTCCATCTACCATCACGTGCAGAACAAGCAGGCGTTGCTGCTGGGCGTGTACCAGCGGGTACTCGAAGAGCTGCCCCTGCCGCCCGCTGCTGACGTACCGTGGCAGGAAGCGTTGCGCAGCCTGGGTCAGAACTTTTACCTGCTGGCCTGTCGCTACCCGGAAGTATTTCGCCATCTGTTGAGCAGCCCGTACGCCACACCGCGCGAGCACGAAATCTACCGCTACATCCGCGATACCCTGCGCCGCAGCGGCCTGGGCGAGCGAGACCGGGCGCGCTGCAGTCGCGCTATCTACACCTTCGCCATCGGTCTGGCCACGGTAGCGCCCAGTGGTCTCTACCTGCGGCCTTTGTATGGCGAGGCGTCGTCGCCGGGCCGCTCCGATCTGCAGGGGCCCACGGACGCGGATATCGACTTTGGCCTGGAGATGCTGCTGGCCGGTATAGAACGCCGACTGCAAGGGTAGACCCAGCCTGTGACGTGTATGCTCGGGGTATGAAACAGGCACAGGGGCAATGGCTGATACAGGGCGCCGGTCGCGGTATTGGCCTGGCGCTGGTGCGGCGATTACTCGCCGAGCAGGGTGTCACGCGGGTCTACGCCGGTGTGCGGAAGCCGGCGCGCAGCGAGGCGTTGCATACCCTGGTCCGGGAGCACCCGGACCGGCTCCGTCTGCTCGAACTGGACGTGACCCGCGAGGATCAGATTGCCGCGGCAGCCGCGGTGGTCGCAGATGAATCGGTGCGCCTGCACGGCCTGATCAATGTGGCCGGTCTGCTCCATGACGCCGACCACGGCGTGGCGCCGGAAAAGCGGTTGGAAGCTGTGGACAACGCTGCTATGCAGCGGGTCTTTGCGGTGAACGCCTTCGGCCCCATGCTCATGGGCAAGCATTTCTTCACCCTGTTGTGTCACGACGAACCGGCGTTTTTCGCCAGTATTTCGGCGCGCGTGGGCAGTATCAGCGACAATCGTCTGGGTGGCTGGTATAGCTACCGGGCGAGCAAGGCGGCACAAAACCAGTTCACACGCACACTGGCGGTGGAGGCGGCACGGCGAGCGCCCCACCTGCGCGTGCTGGCGTTGCATCCGGGTACCGTGGATACCGAACTGTCACAGCCGTTTCAGTCAGGCGTGCCGGCGCAGGGGCTGTTCGACGCCGATGCCGCCGCCGGTCGATTGCTGGCGCTGGTGGCCGGCTGTGAACCGGACGATTCCGGCTCATTTATCGCCTGGGATGGCCAGTTCATTCCGTGGTAGACACTGAGCGGCACAGGGCATCAGGTTTGGGGGGCGTATGCGGGATTTTGCGCGACTGCAATCCATTGCGTTGCGGGTCACACTGCTGGTCGGCGCGTTGTGGCTGATTCACGCCCTGATAACCTTGTTCGGCCTGAATCCGGCGCCCCTGGCCCTGCGTCCGGGTGAACCGGCGAGTTTGACGGCGATTGTAACGGCGCCCATGGTGCACGGCTCCTGGCAACACCTGTTCTCCAACAGCCTGACCTTGCTGGTGCTGGGCACGGCCATGTTCTACGGTTTTCCCCGGGCGGCTCGCGTTACGCTGCCATTGATCTGGCTGCTCTCCGGCTTGCTGGTCTGGTTATTCGCGCGCGACGCGCTTCACCTTGGCGCCAGCGGTATTGCCTACGGCATGATGTTCTTTGTCTTCGTCATCGGTATTCTGCGTCGTGACCGGGCCTCGGTGGGGCTGGTCCTGCTTGCGTTCTTCCTGCACGGCTCCATGCTCTGGGGCGTACTGCCGCAGGGGCC
>SLLK01000117.1 GCA_007134115.1 Gammaproteobacteria bacterium
AGCCTGTGGCGGGGATTTGTGCGCGAGTTCGTGTCGCTGCTTACGTGGATTGCCGCGTTCTGGGTTGCGATGGTTTACGCGCAACGCATCGATACCTGGTTCGAGCGCTTTATCTCCGCGCCTTCGATGCGTGTGGTGCTTGCCTTCTTTCTGCTCTTTGTGGGCACCCTGCTGGCGGGCGCCATGGTCAATCATTTTGCCGGCCTGGCGGTGCAGAGAACCGGCCTGACCGGCACCGATCGCGGGTTGGGGATTCTGTTCGGCACCTTCCGCGGGGTGGTGATTGTGGCGGTCGCGGTGTTGCTGGCCGGGCTGACGAGTATCCCCGGTGATCCCTGGTGGCAGGCCTCGTCGCTGTTGCAGTGGTTTGAAGGGGTGGCGATGTGGATGACCGGTTTTTTGCCTCCCGAGCTGGCTGAACATTTTTCGTTCTGAATACTGAGGATTGATCCATGTGCGGTATTGTCGGTTGTGTAGCGCGGAACCCGGTGAATCAGGATCTCTATGATGCCCTGACGGTGTTACAGCATCGCGGTCAGGACGCCGCCGGCATCATGACCTGCGACCGCGACCGCCTGCATCTGCGCAAGGATAACGGGCTGGTGCGAGATGTGTTCGAGACGCGACACATGCTGCGCCTCAAGGGCACCATGGGCATAGGCCACGTGCGCTACCCCACGGCCGGCTGTGCCAGCTCGGCGGAGTCGCAACCATTCTTCGTCAATTCGCCCTTCGGTATCGCGCTGGCGCACAACGGCAACCTGACCAACTCCGACGCGCTCAAGCAGGCGTTGTTCCTGCAGGACATGCGTCACATCAATACCGAGTCCGACTCGGAGATACTGCTCAATGTGTTCGCGCATGAGTTGCAGGCGCTGGGCCGCATACGCATCGGTTTTGAAGATATCTTCACTGCCGTGGGCCGCGTGCACGAGCGCTGTCACGGCGCCTATGCCGCAGTGGCCATGATTGCTGGCTACGGTCTGGTGGGCTTTCGTGATCCCAACGGCATCAGGCCACTGGTGTACGGCCATCGTCGCAGTGCCGATGGCGATGATGAATACATGCTGGCCTCGGAGAGTGTGGCACTGGATGTGCTGGGTTTCGATCTGATCGGTGATGTGGCGCCGGGCGAGGCAGTGGTGATCGACATGCAGGGTGGCATCCAGAAGCACCAGTGCGCGCAATCACCTCGCCACAGCCCGTGCATGTTCGAGTTCGTGTATTTCGCGCGGCCGGACTCGATTATCGATGATATCTCGGTGTACAAGGCGCGCCTGCGCATGGGCGATGCGCTGGCGCAGAAAATCCTGCGCGAATGGCAGGACGAGGACATTGATGTAGTGATCCCGATCCCCGATACCAGCCGCACGGCGGCGGTTCAGCTGGCGCATCACCTGGATGTGAAATATCGCGAGGGTTTTATCAAGAACCGCTATATCGGGCGCACCTTCATCATGCCCGGGCAGAAGTTGCGGCGTAAGTCGGTGCGCCAGAAGCTCAACGCCATTGATCTGGAATTCCGCGGCAAGAACGTGCTGCTGGTGGATGATTCCATTGTCCGTGGCACCACCTCGCAGCAGATCATCCAGATGGCGCGTGATGCCGGGGCCAAGCGGGTGTGCTTCGCCTCCGCCGCGCCGCCCGTGCGCTATCCCAATGTGTACGGTATTGATATGCCGAGTGTCCACGAACTGGTCGGCCATGATCGCGACGAGGAACAGATCAGGCAGGAGATCGGCGCCGACCGGCTGGTTTACCAGGACCTCGACGATATTATTGACGCGGTGCGCCGGGGTAACCCGCAGGTGCGGCGTTTCGATACATCCTGCTTTTCCGGCGAATACGTCACCGGTGACGTGACGCCCGAATATCTTGATGAGGTCAGTGTGCGTCGTTCCGATGCGGCACGCGAGCTGGAGGCCGAGGAAGAGGGCGTCAATGGCATGCACAATGCCAGTTGATCGGCGCGACGGTGGTAAGCTGATGGTCTGTCCGCCGGTGACTGCGGACCGGGACCACTGCACACAGGCACGAACATGAGCAAGGTTGATCACAGCGACAAACGCCGGAAGCGGGCGCCGGGCCTGGCTACGCTGGGCGTGCGCGCGGGCCAGGAGCGCTCGGAGCAGATGGAGCACTCCGAAGCCATCTACCCGACTTCAAGTTTCGTCTTCCGTTCGGCGGCGGAGGCGGCCGCGCGCTTTTCCGGAGAGCAGCCCGGCAATATTTACTCGCGTTTCACCAACCCCACCGTGCGCATGTTTGAGCAGCGCCTGGCGGCGATGGAAGGCGGCGAAACCTGCATCGCCACTGCTTCGGGCATGAGCGCGGTGCTCGCCACGTGCATGACGCAGCTGGTCCAGGGTGATCATATCGTGGCCGCGCATGGACTGTTCGGCACCACCACGCAGCTGTTCAACAACTACCTGTCGCGCTTCGGGGTGGATGTCAGCTATGCGCATGCCACCGATCTGGACTCATGGCGCGCGGCCATTGAGCCCGGCCGTACGCGCATGCTGTTTCTGGAAACGCCGACCAATCCCCTGATCGAGATTGCCGACATTCCGGCGCTGGCGGAACTGGCGCACGAGTACGACTGCCTGCTGGTGGTGGATAACTGTTTCTGTACGCCGGTGTTACAGCGGCCGCTGGAACTGGGCGCGGACCTGGTGATCCATTCGGCGACCAAGTACCTGGATGGTCAGGGCCGGTGTGTGGGCGGCGCCGTGGTGGGCGATGCAACCCGTGTCGGCGAAGATATCTACGGCTTCCTGCGCACCGCGGGGCCGACGATGAGCCCGTTCAACGCCTGGGTGTTTCTCAAGGGGCTGGAGACGCTGTCCGTGCGTATGCAGGCCCATTGCCGTAACGCGCAGCAACTTGCCGAATGGCTGGCCACCCAGCCGACGGTGAGTACGGTGCACTATCCGGGGCTGTCCACGCATCCCCAGCATGCCCTGGCGGCCGCGCAGCAGAGCGGTTTCGGCGGCATTCTGTCTTTTGAACTGGCCGGCGGGCAGCAGGCTGCCTGGGCGTTGATCGATCAGCTCGAGCTGATTTCCATTACGGCCAATCTGGGCGATACCAAATCGACCATTACCCATCCCGCTACGACCACCCACGGGCGCTTGACGCCCGAGGCGCGTGAAGAGGCCGGCATCGTGCCCGGTCTGGTAAGAATCTCGGTGGGCCTGGAAGATGTGCCCGACCTGCAGGCGGACTTGCAGCAGGGCTTCGATGCGCTGAGCTGAAAAACCGGCCGCGAGGTCACTCGGCCACTCCGGGCATCCACCCTTCGGTGCGTTGGGTGTTTCAGGCGGCGCTATCAAGCGATGGTGGCCGCGGCTTCAGGTCTGCCATGGAAATCACCCGGGCATGTTCCTGCC
>SLLK01000267.1 GCA_007134115.1 Gammaproteobacteria bacterium
CCGCTACATGCGGGAGCGGGGTGTGTGGGACAGTGACTGGGACGAGCGCATCGCACAATGACGCAGCAGGCCGATGCCGTATCCGGTGCACAACCCGCACCGCTGCCACAGCGCTTTGCCAACGCGCTTTTCTACCTCGCCGCCACGCTCTTCGCGGCCAGCCTGGGCGGATACTTTGTCACCGGCGCCGGCGGACCCATGCTGCTCGCGGTGGCACTGGTACCGCTCGCCGTGGCTCTGGCCTTTCTCAATGACGCCCGCCATGGCGAGCTTTATGCCCGCGCCGGCCACTGGTGTGGACCGCTCGCCGCAACGACCTATACCACCATGGCACTGGGCGCGTCCGCCTGGCTGATCCACCAGTTCGATGCCATCCGCATCTTCCGTGTGGGCACCTGGAATGCCCTGGACCTGCTGGCCGGCGCCACGGTGGTCGCGCTGGTGCTGGAATACACCCGCCGGCGCTATCTGCCCCTGTTCATCATCATCGTGCTGCTCATGCTTTATGCGGTCTACGGTGCACGCATGCCCGGCGTGTTCGAACACGGCGGGCTGGACTGGCGCCGCGTGCTCACCGCCAGCAGCCTGGAAATGAGCACCGGTGTCTTCGAACGCCTGCCGCAGCTCGGCCTCACCCTGATCGCTTCGTTTATTCTGGTGCTCAGCGCCCTGCGCGCCTTCGGTTGCATCGACTCCATCCTGGTTGCCAGCAGCCGGCTGGCCGCGCGCTGGCCGGCCCTTTTACCGCAAAGCGCGGTGCTCGGCTCTTTTGCCGTGGCAGCGGTGAGCGGCAGCGGCGCCGCCAACGCCGCCACCACCGGCACCGCCACCATCCCTGCCCTGATCCGCGCGGGTTTCTCGCGCGTACATGCCGCGGCCGTGGAAACCGCCTCGTCCATCGGCGGGCAGTTGATGCCGCCACTGATGGGTATTGCCGCTTTCATGATGGCCGAGGTGATGGGCGTCAGCTATTTCGACGTCGTGGCGCGCGGCTTTGCGCCCGCGCTGGTCTACTTCATCGGGGTGGCAGTGGCGGTATATCTGTTGTCACGGCGCTATCACCGCCACCTGATCCGGCCCGTCGCCACGCCGATGAACCTCACCGACTGGACCAACCTGGCCGCCTGGCTGCTGGCCGTGGGTGGTCTGATCTGGTTGATGGGCGTGATGCGCCAGCCGGCAATGATCGCGGCGCAGACGGTGTTTCTCGCCCTGCTGGCGCTGTTCTTAATCAGCCATGGCTACCGCTTGCTACGCGCTGGCGAGCATGATGTGAAGCGATGGCTGGCACCGTTGCGCCAGCTGATCGAGACCTTCGCCCTGACCACGGCGGAGCTGGTCGTGCTGCTCGCCACGCTGGGGATTCTGACTGCCACCTTTACCGTCACCGGCATTCCGGATGCGGTGGGCGTATTGCTGATGGAAATGGCTGCCACCCACCTGGTGCTGATGGTGCTGGTGGCCTTTGCCTTCGGCTACCTGGTGGGCATGGGTCTGCCGGTGGCGCCCACCTACATCGTGGTCGCGGTGGTGACCGCGCCGTTCATGATTCGCGCCGGACTGGACCCGTGGGTGGTGCACTTCTTCGCCTTCTTCGTCGCCGTGTTCGGCGAACTCTCGCCGCCCACCTCGGTGACCGCGGCGGTCACCTCGCGCATTGCTGAAGCGCCGTTCGTACGCACCATGCTGGCCGCCATGGTGGTGGCCATACCGCTGTTGCTGATGATGGCAGCCGTATTCACCCGGCCGGAACTGGTTGTCACGCCGGGGACGGCGCAGGCGGGCGCCTTCGTACTGGTGCTGCTGGGCACGCTGGGCACCATGTTCGCCCTGCTCGGGCGCCTGCATCCACGTCGGGCGGTCGATCACATGCTGCGCTGGGCGCTGGCCGTGGTATCACTGGGCGTACTCCTGCATCCGCACAGCGGGGTGGCAACCGGACTGGCGGCAGTACTGGCGGGCGGCCTGTGCCTGGCGTGGTGGGCCACCCTGGCCCGCGGCCCTGCACCGGGCCAGGACCGCGCCGACGGGCGTCGCCCCGTGTAACAACCTCTCCCAACGGATAGCAAAACCCGGTACCATCCTGATCACATGACCGGGGGAAGCGCGATCAACCATGGGCCAGACGTTTACACCACTGACTGAAGAAGAGGTTCAGCGCCTGGATCAGCTTCTGGGCGAGCAGGGTGGCGAACAGGCCATGACCGCCTCGGAGGTCCACGGCTACTTCAGCGCCATTGCCGCCGGACCACCGGTACCACTGAACCGTGACGACTGGCTGCCGGCAATCCTTGGCGGTGCAATGCCCGAAGCGGAACCCGAATCATCGGGCGAGTTGATGACCCTGCTCGGGCGTCTGTACATGCAGACCAGCGATGACGTGCTGGCCGGGCACAGCCGCCCCCTGTTTACCCGACTGGTGTCCGCACGCGACGGTGAAGTACGCGAAAGCGCCGGGCCATGGACGCGCGGTTTTCTGCGTGGCGTGGGCTTGCAGCCCGCGTTGTGGCGGGCCGGGAGTCGCCTCGATGCCAGCCTGGATCAGCTCATGGCCCCCATCCTGGAGCTCGGACGCATGGAAACCGCCTGGCACCGCGACCAGGCCATTGATGAACAGCGCTATCGCATTCTGCTCGGCCACATGGGACGCACCGTACTGGCCATCGCCGGATTCTGGCGACAGTACGGTGAAAGGGTGCGCGCAGCAGCAGGCTGACACCGCGCACGGCGGGCCTCGCCAAGTAACACAGGGACCTGGAGAGCAAACCAATGGATCTAATGTACTGGGAAGACTTCCACGTTGGCCAACGTGTGGAATGTGGCGGCGAGACCGTCAGTCGCGAGGACATTCTCGCCTTTGCGCAGAAGTTCGATCCCCAGCCGCAGCACATCGACGAGCAGGCGGCGGAACGCGGCCCTTATGGCGGGCTGATCGCCAGTGGCTGGCAAACCGGTGCGCTGTGCATGCAGATGATGGTCAAACACCTGCTCAGTCGCACCAAATCCATGGGTTCGCCGGGCATCGACCAGGTGCGCTGGCGACAACCGGTACGCCCGGGCGACACCCTGCACGTGCGCCTGGAAACGCTGTCCAAAAGCCTGCACCCGCGCCGGCCCCGGCTGGGCTTTGTGAACAATCATTTCGAGGTGTTCAACCAGCGTGACCAGGTGGTGATGAGCATGCGCTCCACCGGCATGTTCCTGTTGCGCGAAGCGATTACAGACGGTCCGGCGGAGGCACAGCGATGAGCCTCAAGTATTTTGAAGACATCAAGGTCGGCGAGCAGCGCGAATTTGGCGGAATCACCGTGTCCGAGGATGAAGTCATTGATTTTGCCAGCCGCTATGACCCGCAACCATTTCATGTCGACGAGGTGGC
>SLLK01000018.1 GCA_007134115.1 Gammaproteobacteria bacterium
GCAGGCATCTTCCGCGACGGTATCCGGCTGACCCCGGCCGACCGCTTCTTCTCGTGGTTGCCGTTCTACCACGACATGGGGCTGGTGGGTCTGGTGCTGGGCGGTGTCGCCTCCCAGCGGACTGTTGACTTCATGCCTACCCGTGACTTCGCCATGCGGCCGCGTATGTGGCTGACCCTGATGTCGCGCAATCGCTCCACCGTTTCTTTCAGCCCGCCGTTTGGCTATGCCCTGTGCGCCCGCCGCCTGCGGCCACGGGATGCGGAGCAGCTGGATCTCTCATCCTGGCGTGTCGCCGGCATCGGCGCCGAAATGATCCGGCCCTCGTGGCTGCGCAGGTTTGCCGAAGCCCTGGCGCCCGCCGGCTTTGACCCGCGCATGTTCCAGCCCTGCTACGGCATGGCCGAGTGCGCGCTGGGCGTGAGTTTTTCGCCCTTGCATCGGGGCCTGCAGGTTGATCGCATCGACAGCGAAATGCTTGCCCTGCAGGGCGAAGCCCGGGCGCAATCTGAGAATACGCTGCGCAGCAACGATTTCGTCAATTGCGGCTACCCGCTGCCCGACTATGAAATCGAGGTGCGTGATGCCCGCGGGCGCCCGCTGCCTGACCGGCAGTGCGGACGCATCTTCCTGCGCGGACCCAGCCTGATGTCGGGATACTTCAACAATCCGGAAGCCACCCGTGAGGCACTCACCAACGATGGCTGGCTCAACACCGGCGATATCGGGTATCGCATTGACGGCGCGCTGTATATCACCGGGCGCGCCAAGGATCTGCTGATCATTAATGGCCGCAACATCTGGCCGCATGATCTGGAGCATCTGGCAGAGCAGCAGTCCGAAGTTCGCCCCGAGGATACATCGGCATTCTCGGTGCCCGGCGAGGATGGTTCGGAAGTGGCGGTGCTGGTGGTGCAATGCCGCGAAGCGGACCCGCGACGTCAGGCCGACCTGGTCGATCGCATTCAGCAGGGCATCCGCGCCGAGTTTGGCATTGCCTGCCTGATTGAACTGGTGCCGCCACATACGCTACCGCGCACTTCATCGGGCAAACTGTCACGCAGTTCGGCACGCAAGGAATTCCTTGAACGCCACGACCACGAAGTGTTCGCCACTGCGCAGCCTTATCTGGTGAGTTTTGGCAATGCCGAGCGCAGGCCGGCACAAGCCGCCGCAGCAGGTACGGCGCACTGACGGATCCGGCGCCGGATTGTCGCACAACAGGCCGGGGACTCCCCGGCCTGTTGCGTTCAGGGACACGCCGGACGACGCATCGCGTTCGGGGCACGCCATGATTGCCCAGCGAAACGCTGATCAATTCGTCGTCTTGCAGACGGGGCAGTCCATACATGGACACAGCGCCGGGGGCGGAATTCGGTAAAGCTGTTTCGGGCAGTATGCCTGCCATTTGCCTGATCACTCAGCTATTGCTCCGACGGCCCGGGCGTAACGGGAGTGATCCGGTGCCATCGCCACGGCCACGGCTGCCCGGAAGTCATCCGCGGACTGTTCAAACCCGGCATGCCGGTAAGCGATAGTGCCAGGGCCCGGGTGGCTCACTGGATACTCCGGCCGGCGTTCCCGGGCCACTTCATCGCCCGTGACGGCACCATGCCGGCGTTGCTGCCTTTCAAGTCCGACAACCGTTTCAACGCAGCGCATGGCCGATGCCGTAGCGAAGCCGCCCGAGCACGCCATCTGACCACGTACGTCATCACGATTGAGTGCCACGCGCAGGTTGTCGCGGTCCCTCATCGCCGCCGCTTCGGCAATCACTTCCCCGGTACCGAGAATACCCGCGAACGCACTGCCCGGTGCGAGGGTCAGGAACAGCAGGGCCGCAATCATGAACAAGCCGGCGGAACGGCGAAAGAACATGTGGTGAATCATTTGAAGCCTCCATGTTTTCGCCATGATGTATCCCTGCACCCAACGCAGAATCGGCCGGCGCGCTCTGGCGCCGACAATACACAGGCTGATATTCCCGCAGGCGGGCGTCTGTGCGCTAGCGCACACAGGCGAAAAAGAACGCCGATTTTTCGTCGAAAACTGCCGCATCCGGTGTAAGGAAACGCTGGGTTTTTCTCCGTGCCGCAGGCACTTGTGTACCCCAGCGCACGGACAGATACCCCTCCGAACTCGCATCATCTCAGTTGACCGGACTGGAATCCCCCTCCCGGCCAGCTCTCCCGGGAGCTGATTTCTTGTCTTATCCGGAATCAATCAAGAGAACAGTCATCATGAACACTATAAAGAACAGCACAAAGTACTCAGGGGGCCTTGTCGTCACCTTGCTGGCCCTGTTGTTAGCTGCTTGCGGCGGCAGCAGCAACAACAACAGCACAACAACCGACGAGATTGCGCCGCTGACCGTGACATCAACCGCGCCGGCTGACGAGGCCGTCGGTGTCGGCACCAACGTCAAGGTGATCGCAGTCTTCAATCACGAGATGAAGCCCGCGACCATCGATGGCACAAGCTTTACTCTGCAAGGGGGAAGTGAAGCAGCGATTGTCGGCACCGTTTCCTATAACGCCGATACCCTCTCCGCGGCACTCCAACCGGGCAGCAACCTCACGGAGTCCACCCTGTACACGGCCGTGATTACCACTGCCGTCGAGAATGCAGCCGATGACTCCCTGCTGGAGGACTTTAGCTGGACATTCACGACAGGAGTCGGGACCGACACCACCTCCCCGACAGTCGCCTCTACCAGCCCGGCGGATGGCGCCATCGATGTCCTGCGCAATACGAAGGTTACCGTCTTCTTCAGTGAAGCCATTGATCCGGACACCGTGACTTCGACCAGTTTCTCCCTGACCGATGACACCGCCAGTTCAACGGTGACCGGCGCACTGCGCTATGTGAACCCTTCCACGGTGGTGTTATCACCCGATTCCCACCTGGCAGCGAGCAGTGACCATACCTTGACGCTGAGTGCCGCCATTACCGACATAGCCGCCAATGCCCTGACCCTTGCCACGGCAAGCTTTACCACCGGCACCGAGATTTCTTCAAGCCCGGCTACTGTCGACCTGGGGACTGCGGGTAATTACGTGATTCTGGCAAAAACCGGCATTTCCACCACCGGCACCACCCACATCACCGGCGATATTGCCGTCAGCCCCGAGTCGCAAACTGCCCTGACCGGTTTCAGTGAAACACTGAGTGCCGACGGTACATTTGCCACTTCATCCCTCGTGACGGGCCAACTGTTCGCGGCGGACATGGAAATCCCCACCCCCGATACGCTGACCACCGCAGTCGGTGACATGGAGACAGCCTACGATGATGCTGCGGGTCGCCTTGATCCGGACTTTACCGAGCTCGGTGCCGGCGAAATCGGCGGCATGACGCTGGATCCCGGTCTCTACCA
>SLLK01000345.1 GCA_007134115.1 Gammaproteobacteria bacterium
CATCAGGACGAAACAGCCTGGCACCATACCGCCGACTGTGTCAGATCGCTGGTCGCCGCCGGCCATCCGCCGGTGGCTGTCTACAGCCAACCCGACCGTCCAGCCGGGCGCGGTCGCAAGGTGCGACCCGGGCCGGTCAGCCAGGCCGCACTCGATGCCGGCCTGCACCTGTGTCAGCCGGCGAGTCTGCGCGATCCCGGGGCGCAGGCCGAACTGGCCGCGTGGCGGCCCGACCTGATGGTGGTCGTGGCCTACGGCCTGTTGTTGCCGCCCGCCGTGCTGGCCATGCCGCGACGGGGCTGCGTCAACCTGCATGCCTCCATCCTGCCGCGCTGGCGTGGCGCCGCGCCCATACAGCGCGCCCTGCTCGCCGGGGACCAGCAAACCGGGATCACGCTGATGCAAATGGACGCCGGGCTGGATACCGGGCCGATGCTGGCGGTGTCGCGCTGTACGGTGGCGCCCGACGAGACCGGTGGCTCGCTGCACGACAAGCTGGCTGCGCTGGGTGCCGAACTGCTGCGCGAACAATTGCCCGCCCTGCTCGACGCTTCCCTGGTACCGCAACCCCAACCGGCCGACGGTGTGACCTATGCCGCCAAGATTTCGCGTGATGAAGCGCGCATTGACTGGCAGGCGGACGCCGTTGCCATCGAGCGGCAGGTGCGTGCCTTCAACCCGTGGCCGGTGGCGCATACCCTGCTGGGCGAAGAGCCCCTGCGCATCTGGCAAGCGCGCGCCACGGACACGACGCATGAGTCTGCGCCGGGGACCCTCCTCGGCACTGACGGCGGTCAGGTGGAAGTCGCCGCCGGGCGGGGTACCTTGCGGTTGCTGCAAGTTCAGTTGCCGGGCCGCCGTGCGGTGAGCGCGCGCGACCTGGCCAACGCGCGCACGCTGGCCGGGCAGCAGTTACTATGAGTCGCAGCGGCAACGTGCGGGTGGAGGCGGCGCGCGCGCTGGCGCCAGTGCTGGCCGGGCGCCAGTCGCTGGCTGCCACCCTGGCGCCCGCGCAGGCCCGCGTCCCGCCGCACGAGACCGCCCTGTTGCAGGCGCTGTGTTACGGCGTGTTGCGCTACGGGCCCACCCTGGAAGCGGTGTTGGCGGGGCTGATGCAACGCCCGCTCAAGGCCGCCGAGGTGCAGACCCGGGCCGTGTTGTTGTGTGGCCTGTACCAGTTGGGTTTCATGCGTGTGCCCTCGCATGCGGCGGTGGCCGAGAGTGTGGAAGCCGTGCGCCTGCTGGGCCGGCCGCGGCTCACCGGCCTGGTTAACGGCGTGCTGCGCAGCTTCGAGCGCGACAGCGAACGGCTGCTGGCGCGTGCGGCGAGCTCGCCGCCGGGTCGATACGCCCACCCGCAGTGGCTGATCAACATGCTCGAGCGCGACTGGCCGCAGGACTGGACCGCCGTGCTCGAAGCCAACAATCAGCCGCCGCCCATGACCCTGCGCGTCAATCGCCGCCGGTGCGCGCGCGCGCAGTGGCTGGCGCGGGCGCAGCTGGCTGCCGATGCAGTGGCGGGACTGGAAGAGGCAGTACAGTTGCACACGCCGCAGGAGGTGGAAGCGCTGCCCGGGTTCATGGAAGGCGAGGTGTCGGTGCAGGACGCCGGTGCCCAGTGGGCGGCTACCCTGATTGAACTGGCGCCGGGTATGCGGGTACTGGATGCGTGCAGCGCCCCCGGCGGCAAGACCGGTCACTTGCTGGAACGGGCGCCGGACGGCGTCGAGGTGACGGCGCTGGATGTGGACGCGGGTCGCCAGCAACGGGTCAGCGAGAATCTGCAGCGACTGGGCCTGAGTGCGCAGGTGCTCACCGGGGATCTCGCCGCGCCCGATGCGTGGTGGGACGGACAGCCTTTCCAGCGCATTCTGCTTGATGCTCCCTGTTCGGCCACCGGGGTGATCCGTCGCCACCCGGACATCAAGTACCTGCGCCGGGCCGATGATATCCCGGCGCTGGCCGAACGCCAGGAGGCGCTGCTGCAAAGCGCCTGGAATATGCTCGCGCCCGGTGGTGAGTTGCTCTACGTCACCTGCTCGGTGCTGCATGCCGAGAACCGTGAGGTGGTTGAGCGATTCCTCGCCGCCCGGCCGGATGCCACCGTGTGCCCGTTGCCCGAGGCAGTTGGCCGCGAGCGTGGGCCCGGGCGCCAGCGGTTGCCGGGTGAGCAGGGTATGGACGGGTTTTTTTACGCGCTGCTGCGCCGCGGCAATGAGTAGCGCAGCGCGTCAGGCAGGGCGCAATGCTGGCGGGGCCTGGCAGTGCTGTGTGGTCGAGGTTCGGCCACAGTGAATGACTGCCGGCCGCAGGTCGATGCCAGTGCTTGATTACCCTTGTATACAGGCGTAACTTCGCGCTTCATGAAGATCATCATTCTCGGCGCGGGACGCGTCGGGTCCGGACTGGCGCAGCAACTGGCCGGCGAGGACAACGATATCACGCTGGTGGATATCCGCGGCGACAAGCTCGAGGAGCTGCAGGCGCGGCTGGATATTCGTACCGTGACCGGTCATGCCTCACATCCAGAGATCCTGCAGCGGGCCGGTGGCGACGATGCCGATATGGTGATCGCCGTGACCGAGAGCGAAGAAGTCAACATGATCGCTTCCCAGGTCGCTTACACCCTGCACCACACCCCTACCAAGATCGCGCGCGTGCGCGCTGCAGAATATCTGACGGTACAGAAAAAACTGTTCGCCCAGGAATCGCTGCCGGTGGACATGATCATCAGCCCCGAGCAGCTGGTGACCGACTATATACGTCGACTGATCGAGTACCCCGGCGCCCTGCAGGTGGTGAACTTTGCCGACGGCAAGGCGCAGCTGGTCGGCGTGCGCGCCTATTACGGCGGCGCCCTGGTGGACCAGGAGCTGCGTACCCTGCGTGAGCACATGCCGGGCGTGGAGACTCGCGTGGCCGCCATCTACCGGCGCGGCCAGCCCATCATTCCCAAGGGCGATACGGTGGTCGAGGTAGACGATGAAGTGTTCTTCATCGCTGCGCGCAAGAACATCCGCGCCGTGATTGCCGAGTTGCGCCGCCTGGACCGTCCGGTACGCCGGGTGATGCTGGCCGGCGGCGGCAACATCGGCATGCGTCTGGCGCAAGCCCTGGAAAAGCAGTTCAACGTAAAGATCATAGAACGCAGTCCGGAGCGGGCGAAGGCGTTGTCCGAGCAGCTCGACAAGACCATTGTGCTGGTCGGCGATGCCGCCGATCAGGAGCTGCTGCTGGAAGAAAACATTGAAGACACCGATGTGTTCTGCGCCATCACCAATGACGACGAGGCCAACATCCTGTCGGCCATGCTGGCCAAGGGGCTGGGCGCGCGCAAGGCGATGTCGCTGATCAATCGTGCTTCCTACGTGGACCTGGTGCAGGGCAGTGTGATTGATGTGGCGATTTCGCCGCAGCAGGCGACCATCGGCGCACTGCTTGCCCATGTGCGGCGCGGCGATGTGGTGATGGTGCATTCGCTGCGCCGCGGGGCCGCTGAAGCCATTGAAGCCGTGGCGCACGGCGACCGGCGTTCATCGAAGGTGGTCGGCCGCCGCATCGACGAGATTGATCTGCCCGAAGGCACCACCATCGGCGCCATCGTGCGCGGCGATGAAATGGTGGTGGCCCATCACGACACGGTGATTGAGGCCGATGATCACGTGATCCTGTTCCTGGTGGACAAGAAGCGCATCGGTGAAGTGGAACGCCTGTTCCAGGTCGGGGTGACCTTCCTGTGAGCGGCGCACCGGCGGCGGCTGCGCCGGGCGCCGAGCGGGCGTTTCGGCAAGCGAGAGGGCGCGTGCCATGCATCTGACCGTGGCCCAGCGCATCGTCGGTCTGCTGGCGATGATCTTCAGCCTGGCCATGTTGCCGCCACTGGCGGTGTCCTTGTTTTACGCCGACGGTGAGCACTGGAATTTCGCCTTCAGCGCGGCGGCTATTCTGGGCATTGGCACACTGATCTGGCTGCCGGTGCGTCGGGTGCGCCGCGACATGCGCCTGCGCGACGGCTTTCTGGTGGTGACTTCGTTCTGGACCGTGCTCGGCTTGCTCGGCGCGTTGCCGCTGTTCCTCTCCGAACGCACCCCGGTGGGTTTTACCGAGGCGGTGTTCGAATCGGTGTCCGGTCTGACCACCACCGGCTCCACGGTACTCACCGGCCTCGACGCCCTGCCGCATTCCATCCTGTTCTATCGCCAGCAACTGCAATGGATGGGCGGCATGGGCATTATCGTACTCGCGGTGGCCGTGTTGCCCATGCTCGGCATCGGCGGCATGCAGCTGTATCGCGCCGAGATGCCCGGCCCGCTCAAGGACACCAAGCTCACCCCGCGTATCTCCGAAACAGCCAAGGCCCTGTGGTATATCTATCTCGGCCTGACCATTGCCTGTGCCAGCGCCTACTTCCTCGCCGGCATGGGTACTTTTGACGCCATCGGTCATGCCTTCAGCACCGTCGCCATCGGTGGTTTTTCCACCCACGACGCCAGCATCGGCTATTTCGAAAGTGCGCGCATCGAACTGATTGCAACGGTGTTCATGCTTTTCGCCGGCATCAATTTCGCCATTCACTTCGTTGCCTTTCGCGGCGTGAACCCGCTGGTGTATTTCGGCGATCCGGAAAGCCGGGCCTACGTCATATGGTTGCTGCTGCTGGCCATGGTGGTCAGCGCCTGGCTGTTCTTCCAGGGGGTGTTCGACAGCGCCGGCGAGGCCCTGATCAAGGGCCTGTTCCAGACGGTTTCCATTGCCACCACCACCGGCTTTACCAGCGCGGAGTTTGCGGCCTGGCCGGGTTTTGTTCCCGTGTTGCTGCTTTTCGCCAGTTTCGTGGGCGCCTGCGGCGGTTCCACCGGCGGCGGCATCAAGGTGATGCGCGTGATGCTGCTGGTCAAGCAGGGTCAGCGCGAGGTGATGCGGCTGGTGCATCCGCACGCGCAGTTGCCGGTCAAGATCGGCCATCGCGTGATACCGCCGCGGGTGGTGGAAGCGGTGTGGGGTTTCTTCGCCGCCTATATCGCTGTGTTCGGCATGATCATGCTGGTGCTGATGGCCACCGGCCTGGACCAGGTCACGGCCTTCTCCGCGGTGGCGGCGTGTCTGAACAACCTGGGGCCGGGGCTGGGCGAGGTGGCGGACAACTTCGGCAGCATCAACAGCACGGCACACTGGGCACTGGTGGCCGCCATGATCCTTGGCCGGCTGGAAATTTTCACCGCGCTGGTGTTGCTGATGCCGGCGTTCTGGCGGCGCTGATTCGCCCGGCGGAGTTGTTCGATGGGTATGCTGGAAAATCTTGAGGCCATGCTGGCGCGCGGCGAGGACAACAAGCTGTTGCGCTTTGCCCTGGGCAAGGCCTGCCTGGAAGACGGCCGTCCGGCGGAAGCCGCCGCCCACCTGTCACGCTGCCTGGCGTTCGACCGCGAGTACTCGGCGGCGTGGAAACTGTGCGGCAAGGCGCTGGCCGCCTGCGGCCACAACCAGGACGCGGCGAAGACCTTTCACCAGGGCATCGAGGTCGCCCGCCGCCACGGTGACAAGCAGGCGCAGAAGGAGATGGAAGTTTTTCTGCGTCGCCTGGAAAAGCAGACGGGCGAGTGAGGGCTTGCCCCTGTACCGGCGCCCGGCCGGTGGGGTAAGCTTCGCCTTTGCCTGCCCGCACGGGCCCACACCCTGTCCTGTTGAAACCACACATGTCCGTCTACACACGCGTTGAACGTGGCGAACTCGAGCGCTTTCTGCGTCGCTATGCAGTGGGCGCACTGGTCGATTATCAGGGCATTACCGCCGGCATCGAGAACACCAATTACTTCGTCACTACCGAGGGCGGCGCGTGGGTATTGACCCTGTTCGAGACGGTCAGCGAAGACGAGTTGCCGTTCTTTCTTAACCTTATGAATCACCTGGCCCAGCGCGGTCTGCCTACCGCTGCCCCGCAGCCCGATCGCGAGGGCCGTTTTCTGCAGCACCTCAATGAGCGGCCGGCGGCCCTGGTCAAGCGTCTGCCCGGACGCAGCCCGCGTACGCCCAATGCCGCGCAGTGCCGGGCCATGGGCGAGGTGATGGCGCACATGCATATAGCCGCCGCGGATTACGACGGCTACCGTGAGAACTCGCGCGGGCCGGCATGGTGGCGGCCTACGGCGGAGCAGCTGTATCCGGTGCTCGACGCCGATGACGCCCGACTCCTTGCCGATGAGCTTGAATACCAGCGCGCCGCCAGCCGTGAGCGGCTGCCGCGCGGCGTGATTCACGGCGATTTGTTCCACGACAACGCGTTGTTCGAAGGGGACAGCCTCACCGGGGTGATCGACTTCTACTACGCCTGCAACGATGTGCTGCTCTACGATCTGGCGGTGGCCGTCAATGACTGGTGCAGTGATGAGCAAGGACACGTGGACCCCGCCTTGCAGGCGGCGGTATTCCGGGGCTATGCCACCCACCGGCAACTGGAGCAAACCGAGATGCGCAGCTGGAACACCATGCTGCGCGCTGCCGCCCTGCGCTTCTGGCTATCCCGCCTCTACGACCAGCACTTCCCCCGCCCCGGCGAAATGACCCACACCAAGAACCCCGACATCTTCCGGCGTATTCTGCTCAGCCGCATAGAACAGCCGTGCGAGATTGATGGCGCAGCGGTCAGGGACTAGCGTCAGGGCTTCTTTGTCGCCAGCCCGGCGAGCTCCGCCCACACCTGTTCAAGCCACTGCCGCACCGATGGGCCGCCCAGATCGGGGCGCGGGGTGTAGCAGCAGCCGAGCTCATTAAGCAGCGTATGTTCAAGCAAGCTGTCCGAAGCGGTCTCGTCGAGCAACGTCCTGAGTTCCACCGCCGCGGCGTCAACCACGGCCGGCGTGTTGTCCGCGGCGAACAACCGGATCACGCCCTCCCAGTCCTCGGCCTCAGCCGGCCAGTCCTGATGGAACCAGGCGCCAAACAGTGCATCGAGGCAGCAGTATTCTTTCATCGGCGTGCCCTGCCCAGATTAGCCTTGAGCTAACAGCTAACAGCTAACAGCTAACAGCTAACAGCTAACAGCTATCCCCCATCAATCCCGGAAAATATTCCGGTGCGCTTCATGCGCCAGTGACAGCATGGGCTTGTCCGCTTCGCTGTCACCATAGGCATGGATGCGCTCGAAATCCTGCAGATCGTAGTGCTCGAGGATGCGGCGGATTTTCTCGTCGCCCTTGCAGTTGGGTGTGGCCAGCCGGCCGGTGAGCCTGCCGTCGCGCTGTTCCAGGCGGGTGCCGATGACGCGCGCGCCGAATTTCTCCGCCCACGGGCGGATCCATTCCTCCACCGAGGCGGTGACGATGACCACCTCGTGGCGCTGTTCGGTATGCCAGAACAGCTTGCGTGTGGCCGAGGGCCGCAGGGTGAGCGGCAGTCGCTGCAGGGCGTATTGTTCCCCGGCGCCGGCAAAATCGGCGTAGGCGCGACCACGGTAGAAATGGGCCAGTACGCGTTCCTTGGCCGGGCCCGCTTCGACCCGTCCGAATGCATAACGGGTCATGACCGGGGCGAGTACGATGCTCGCCGCAGCCAGCCTCCACGGCCTGAAGGTGTGGCGCAGAAAATCGGTCAGGCTGTCGCGGCGGGTCAGTGTGCCGTCAAAATCGAACAGGGCAAGTTCAGTCATGGGTTTTGGCCATTGTCGCCGCCATAACGCGCCAGGAAAGAGCACGCGCATAACGGCAGGAAATCGGGAATATTGTAGTAGCGTTCGGCAATCCGGGTCAGTACCTGTTGGCGGTAGGCGGCGTAGTCGAAGGACTCGGCCACGGCCACCTCGTAGCGCGTTCCGGCCACTTCTACAGTATGCACCTGTACCGCGTCGAAATACGGCGCCAGCGCCTCGTGCCGGACCTCGCCGCGGCGGCTGAAGAATACCATGCGCTCGCCGTCGTGTTCGCGCCAGTCGGTGATGCGGTCATCCTGGCGGCCGTGGCGCGAGCCGGGGCCGAACACCCGCCAGTAGTGCGGGGTGTAATAGCCCAGAATGGCCGAGCGCGAGTAGCTGTCGGTAGCATAAAAATCGCCCTCAAACGCGGCCAGCACTTCGCCCACCGCGTCGGGTTCAAGGTGGAACACAATGTCACCGCGGGCGGGATGTTCACGCCACGCATCGGTGGGCAACCACAGCAGGCCGATCACCACCAGCAGGTGCGCGGCGGCGAACCAGCCCATGAAGCGGATGTTTTGTTCCAGCGCCGGACGCGGCAGGAACATGCAGCAGGCCAGCACCATGGGTACGAACAGCAACAGCCAGTGCAGGCCGATCTCCCGCCACGGCGAGAGCAGCCCGAATACCAGCAGGGGCAGCGTACCGGTGACGGCGAGCAACAGACGGCGGTGTTCGCGCAGCCCCTGCCAGACGGTGTGGCGCTGGCGTATCAGGTGCCACAGCGGCAGGGACAGCAGATACAGCAGCATCAATACATAGCCAATACTGCCACCCGGTGCAAAGCCGGCGCCCTGGTGGCGGTTGATCATGTTGAACATCACATGATCCCAGCAGTGCAGTATGTTCCAGGCGATGTTCCACAGGCCGAAGGGCAGCACGGCCAGGAACAGCAGCGCAAAACCGGGCCACTGGTGGCGAGCGAAAGCCAGCATCCAGGCCACATAGGCCAGTCCCAGCAGCACGGCGAAGTACTTGGACAAAAAGGCCAGCCCCAGCAGCACCCCGGCGAGCACGAACAGTCCGTTTCGATTGCGGTTGACCGCCTGTTGCAGCACCAGCACGGAAGCCACGCCGAACAGGATCAGGCCGGTGTCGGAAGTGATCAGCACGCCGATCAGGTACACCGGCGTGAGCAGCATGAGCAGGGCTACCAGGCGGGCGCGGGCCTCGTCTATATCACGCAGGGCGACGTAGAGGCCCAGTGCCAGTAACAGCCCGGTGAGTACCGCCGGCAGACGCAGCACCAGTGGATGCGAGCCCAGCCGCTCCATCAGCCACAGCAGCCAGCCGACCATGGGCGGGTGATCGTAGAAGCCGCCCCAGTCGACGTGGCGGGCATAGAGTACAAAGTAACTCTCGTCCCCGGTCAGTGGAATGGCGGCGGCCAGCGCCAGTTTGATGAGCAGCGCGCCGGCGAGTATGCCGGCGAACCAGCGGTCATCGGTGGCCCCGCGCAGCAGGAAGTTCACAGGCGCGTCCTTTTGAACACCGCCTCTGGCAGGTGGGTAATCAGCGCCATGATCCAGCGCCAGAACCAGCGCACGTAGATCACATCGCGGCGCCCCTTGAGCGCGCGCAACACGGCCCGGGCCACCTGCTCCGGACTGGCTGTAAGCGCGCGTGGCAGGTTCATGCCGGCGGTCATGCGCGTGGCCACAAAACCGGGCTTGACGGTGATGACCCGTACCGCCTGTCCCTGGCCGGCGAAGCGATTGCGCAGTCCGGAAAGATAGGCCGTCAACCCCGCCTTGGCGGCGCCGTAGTAATAGTTGGACGCCCGCCCGCGATCACCGGCCACCGAGGAGATGCCCACGATGAAACCGCTGTTGGCGACGGCGAAGTGACGCGCGGCCTGGTCCAGGATGCTCACGCAGCCGGTGAAGTTGGTCTCCAGCATGGCCCGGGCGCGGGCGAAATCCTGTTCCGCGGCGGCCTGTTCGTCGAGCAGGCCGACGGCGCAGACCACGCCGTCGGGAGCGGGTTGCAGGCTCTGCCAGAAGGCGGCATGGCTGTGGGTATCGAGGGCATCAAAGGCGACCGCCCGCGCCGGTACCTGGTGGCGTGAGGCGAGCGCGGCGGCGTCGCGGGCCAGTTCGGCCTGCCGGCGCCCGGCCAGGATCAGGCCGTCACCGCGCGCGGCCAGGGCCTCGGCGATGGCGCGGGCGATGTCACTGCCGGCGCCGAGAATCAGTACGGTGCTCATGCCCTGTGCCTCATGTCAGTCCCAGCCGTTGTGATTGCAGCGAGGCAAAGCGGTGGTGCGGGTCGACGCGTTCCTTCACCGCCAGGAACTGCTCCAGCGCCGGATAACCTGCCTCGAAAGTGCGCCGGTCCATGCGTACGTCCTTGCTCAGGTAGAGGCGTCCGCCCTGCTCCAGCACCATGGCATCCAGTCGCTTCAGCAGATCGAACACCCCCGGGGTGGCCGGGAAGTCCACGGCCAGCGTCCAGCCCTCGCGCGGGAACGACAGGTAGGCCTCGTTGCCGGGGCCGAACAGCTTGAGCACGGCCAGCAAAGACGGCTCGCCGCTGGCGGCGATCGCCTCCACAAGCGCACGCACGCCGGCGGCGCCCGCGCCTGATGGCACCACGCACTGGTACTGCACAAAACCGCGCCGGCCGTAGAGCCGGTTCCAGTGGCCCAGTGTATCCAGCGGATAGAAGAAGCGCTCCAGCGGCACCAGCGTATCCCCTTCGCGGGCGCGGAGGTAGTACAGGCTATTGAAGGCGCGCGCGCTGTAGCCGTTGAGCAGCCAGTTCGGCATGAACACCGGCACGTTCATCTGGCGGCGGCGCGGCGGTGTGCCCGCCATGGCGGTGTATCGGGCGCCGGCATGTTCGCCATCGAAGACGATGCCGCGCCCGGCCCTGCGCGGTGTACTGCAATCCAGCCAGGCCACCGTATAGGCCGGCTGTTGGCTGTGTTCAAAAGCGCCCATCAACGACGCCAGGTCTGCGTGGCGGCGTACCCGCTGGCGTATCCAGCGCCCCTGTATGGGCCGCATTTGCAGTGCCACTTCCAGGATTACGCCGGTCAGGCCCATGCCGCCGGCGGTGGCCAGGAAGAGCTCGCGGTTTTCCGTGCTGCTGCAACGCAGCACCGAACCGTCGGCCAGCATCAGCCTCAGCCAGGCCACGTGCTCACTGAAACTGCCGTCGTGATGATGGTTCTTGCCGTGCACATCGGCGGCCACCGCGCCGCCCAGAGTGACGTGCCGGGTACCCGGCGTCACCGGCAGGAACCACCCGCGCGGGGCCCATTGCGCGACAATCTGCGCCAGGCTGAGCCCGGCTTCGGCGACCAGCAAACCCTGTTGTTCGTCGAATTCCAGTACCCGCCGGCAGTCACGGGTATCCAGCACGCGCGGTGCCAGCGCGCTGTCGCCGTAACTGCGGCCCAGCCCGCGCGCGATCAGCGGGGCGTTTCCGGCGAGCACCCGTGCCGGTGGCTCCCCGGCGTGCATGGGGATGATCTCGGCATCAATGCCGCCGACGTTACCCCAGCCGTGGATCATGTGGCCCCCCTGAACACAAAGCGCCTGTCGAGCAGGTATTTGAGCATATAGCCCACGCCCAGCCCCAGGGCCGCTCCCCAGTACTGGGCGCCGGGTACCGGCAGCAGATAATAAAAGGCCATCTCGGTGCCCCAGAACAGCAGCGTGGTGAACCCGCCCATGGTGGTGTACAGGGTGAAGCGCCACAAGTCGTCGCCCGCGCTGGTGGGCGTGTAATAAAAGATCCAGCGTTTGTCGAGTACGTACTTGGTGAGCAGGCCGGTGAGGGTGCCGGCGGCCATGGCCGCATACAGGGTCAGCGGCCACAGCCACACGCTAAACACCAGCCACTGGGTGAGCAGGTTCACGCCCGTGGCGATTACGGCAAACGCGCTGTAGCGGATGACCAGCTTCATGCAGGGCCTCAGGCGAAGTACAGAATCCAGCTGAACACCGCCACCCAGCCCGCCAGCACCAGTTGCACAAAGCGGTCACGCAGCAATACCCACGCCGGGTCGCCGCTTTGCTCGTCGACCATGGCGATTTGCAGGTAGCGCAACACGCCCAGCACCACGAAGGCGGAAGTCAGGTACACATGGTCGCTGCCCAGCCGCTGCGCCACCTCGGGCGAGATGGCCCACAGGATATAGGCCAGCACCACCACCGAAGCGCTCATCACCATCGCCGCGTCCAGAAACTTCAGGTTGTAGCGCGGGTTCGCCGCAGGGGTGACCAGCACATCATCGCGGCGCTTGGCCAGCGACAGGAACAGCGCCAGCAAAAAGGTCATCACGATAATCCACACCGACAGCGCCACGCCGGTGACCACCGCCCCGACCAGCAGGCGCAGCACGAAGCCGGTGGCGATCAGGCTGATATCGATAATGGAGATTTGTTTGAGCCCCAGGGAATAGGCCAGGTTCATGCCCACGTAGGCGAGCGTAACCAGCAATGCTGGCAGCGACACCAGGCCCATCAGCACCCCGCCGGCCACCGCCAGCACCAGCGCCGTGAGCAGCGCGGTGCGCGGCGCCACCCGGCCCGCCGGCAGGGCCCGCCGGCTTTTCACCGGATGCCGGCGATCCTCGTCGATGTCGCGCCAGTCATTGAAAATATAGACCGCGCTGGCCATCAGGCAGAAGGCCACAAAGGCCAGCGCCGCAGGCCCGAGCAGCGCCGGGTTGGTGAACTCGAAGGCAAAGAACAGCGGCACGAAGATAAACAGGTTCTTCGTGTACTGATAAGGCCGCATCAGTTGCAACAGGGCGGGCAAGGCGCAGGTCCTCGGTGACGGTGATCTATTGCGGTGCGCTCATTCTTGCTGTGCCTGTCCGCCCGTGCAACCCTGGCAAATCCGACAGAGTATCATTATTTGACATATCCCTTATACTTGTCTAGTTTTGTAGCTGCGGGCCTCAGGAAGCAGGCGGATCAACCCGCAGCCGTCTATTGCGGCAAAATGATGAAGGGAATCGTCGACAAGGATGTCGTCCGCACTTCATTGTGTGAACCTCGCCCGGAACTTGCCCTGGACACGCGGACATGGCCCGTTGTCATGCGCCGGCGTGAACGTCGTTGCCGCGTTCCGAAGGGCTACCTCCATAGCAAAACTGTGTACATCGTGCTCTTCGTGCGCGTCC
>SLLK01000271.1 GCA_007134115.1 Gammaproteobacteria bacterium
GCAAGCTGCAGCTGGAGCTGTTCGAGCGACTGGTTGAGGGTGAGCTGGATCAACCCACCTTTGTGGTGGATTACCCCACCGAGGTGTCACCGCTGGCGCGGCGCCATGACGATGATCCCTTTATTACCGAGCGCTTTGAGTTCTTCGTCGGCGGTCGCGAGATCGCCAATGGCTTTTCCGAGCTTAATGATGCCGAGGACCAGGCGGAGCGCTTCCGCCACCAGGCGGAGCAGAAGCGCGGCGGTGACGACGAGGCCATGTTCTATGACGCCGACTACGTGCGCGCCCTGGAATACGGTCTGCCACCCACGGCGGGCGAGGGGATCGGTATCGACCGCCTGGTCATGCTGCTGACCGACAGCGCTTCCATTCGCGATGTGCTGCTGTTTCCGCTGATGCGCCCGGAGGCCGGCACCGGGCCGGACCAGACCTGAGTACTCAGTCGGGATCGCCGCCGGTGGTGCCGGGGATGGCGTAGGGCAGCGTCTGCAAGGTCAGGGCCGGTCCCTCGCTGTCTTCCAGGTGAAGGGCGTCTTCGGTGATGTTCGTCGTGCGTACCACGATCAGCAGCGAATAGCCCTGGTCGGCGTCCGGTCGGGCATCAGCCACATGTCCCACCGGCTGGCCGGCACTGGCGGCGCCAAACACCGGCGCTCCCGGCTGCGGGCGTTGATCGGTGCCTACCCGGACGCGGACCATGCGTCGTTTGGCCGCGCTCCTGTGCTGCAACCGGGCGATCACTTCCTGGCCGGGATAACAGCCCTTGCGGAAATCCACCCCCTGCACCAGTTCCAGATTCATGGTCTGGGGGATGAACATGCCCACCGTGGCGGGATGCAGCAGCGGCAGGCCGGCGTGGTGATCGAGCAGGTGCCAGGCGTCCTCGCCCACGGGCGCGCACTGAACATTGAGCCGGTCCCACCAGCGGCGCGCCGTGGCCTCATCGGTCAACACCTCGAAACGCGGTCGGGGGTCGGGAAGCGCAATGATCAGTGTCTTGCCTGCTGCTGTGCAGGTGTTCGCCGCGTCTGGAATGGTTGTACCCGCCGCTGCGGCAAGCTCGCTGGCGGCTCCCGTGCCGGCCACACCAAGGCGGACAAAGTGATCAGAAGCGTCATCCAGGCTGACTTTGGCCCGCAGTACGTACTTTTTCAGGTGCTCAATGGTCTTGCTTACCAGGGCGCGCGGCAGGGACAGATACACGATGTTGCCCATGGCGATCAGCCGCACGATGGCGAGCAAGCGCCCCCTGGCGTCACACAGGCCGGCCAGTCGCGTGGTGTCGGCGCTCACCTGCCCGACATCGCTGGTCAGTTGCGCCTGCAGAAAGTCCCGTGCATCCGTGCCTTGTACAGAGATCAGTCCGAGGTGAGAGAGGTCGGCGAAGACGTTGCCGGTGAGCGCCATGCTGGCTTCACGTTCAGGGGTACCAAAATGCTTTACGCTATCGCCGCCTTCATCGAATTCGGCGCCGGCATCCGCAAGGAACTGTTTCCATTCGCCGTGCATGGGCTGTGATCTCCTTATTGGGCAGTGACATCTGCGCCGGCACCTCGGCCAGGCGCGAAGTTGCGCCGTCTGTGCGCTGCGCTCCGGGTGGTGTCTGCGGCTGTCCCGTGGAACCCGCAGCGCTTCAGCGGGTCTTGGCATGGTAAGGCAAGTGGAGTGAATCTGTCAGCCACAGCAGCGTCGCCCCGGCGCCCGCGGGCGGTTGCGTAGCGGGCGCAGATTCAGTATAAACAGGGCCTCCTTCCCCGCGGAGTCTGGCATGAGCAAAGGTCGTGACAACGTACCTGCGTCCGATTCGGGCAAGCATCACGCAGCGGACAAGACCGGTGTCAAGCCGCCGCGGACGCGCGAATTCGGTGGTCCCGCAGGCCCCGAGCCGACCCGTTACGGCGATTGGGAGAAGGACGGCCGGTGCAGCGATTTTTAGTCATGTCGGCCTGATGCCGCAGTGTATGGCCGCGCGGTGACTATGCGCGGCAGCGTTCAGAACAGTTCATCTGGCGTGCTCTGAAGATCACCGGGTCGCGTCCTGACACGAGAGGTTGTATCGATGGCGAATGACAGCAGGCCGTTGTCACCGCATTTGCAGGTTTTTCGCTGGCACCTGCTGATGACCATGTCTATTCTCCACCGCATGACCGGTGTGTTCCTGTCGCTGGGTGCGCTGCTTCTGGTCTATTGGCTGGTGGCGCTGGCCGGCGGCCCGCAATCCTACGCTACGGCGGCCACACTGCTGACTTCCTGGCCCGGCCAGCTGCTGTTGCTGGCCTGGTCGGCATCCCTGTTTTATCACCTGTGTAACGGCATCAGGCACCTCTTCTGGGATGCCGGTAGCGGTTACTCGCTGGGTGCAGCCTATCTCAGCGGCTACGCAGTGTTGCTGGCCACCCTGATTCTTACGGCCTGCGCGTGGGGCGCGGCCTGGCTGATAACGGGAGGCTGGTAATGGATATGCGCAATCCGCTGTCGCGGGTACGGGGGCTGGGCGCGGCCAAAGAGGGCGTGAGTCACTGGTGGGCACAGCGGGTGACCGCCGTGGCGCTGGTGCCGCTGACACTGTGGTTTGTGACCTCGCTGGTCATGCTGGCTGGAGCCAACTACGTCACCATGGTCGAATGGGTATCGCAGCCCTGGGTGAGTGTGCTGTTGATCCTGTTTATCGTGGCGACCTTCCATCATGCACAACTGGGGTTGCAGGTCGTGATTGAGGATTACGTGAGCGCCGAGGGTATGAAAATAGCCAGCCTGCTGCTGGTCAAGTTTGCCGCCATCCTGTTCGCCGCGGCGGCTGTGCTGGCGGTGCTGCAGATTACCCTCGGAGGCCGGCCATGAAAGATTACCAGGTGATTGAGCACAAGTACGACGTGGTCGTGGTGGGCGCCGGCGGCGCGGGTCTGCGGGCGACGCTGGGGATGGCCGAGAAAGGCCTGTCCACCGCCTGTGTGACCAAGATATTTCCCACCCGCAGCCACACGGTGGCGGCCCAGGGGGGCATGAGTGCCGCGCTGGGCAACATGGGTGAGGACGACTGGCGCTGGCACATGTACGACACCATCAAGGGGTCGGACTGGCTGGGCGATCAGGACGCCATCGAATACATGTGCCGCGAGGCGGTGCCCGCGGTGGTTGAGCTTGAGCATTACGGCGTGCCTTTCTCGCGCACCGAGGAAGGCCGCATCTACCAGCGGCCGTTCGGCGGCATGACCACGCGCTTCGGCGAAGGCACGGCGCAGCGGACCTGCGCGGCGGCCGATCGCACCGGTCACGCGATCCTGCACACCTTGTACCAGCAGGCGCTGCGCAATCACGCTGAATTTTTTGTTGAATACTTCGCACTGGATCTGATCATGGA
>SLLK01000049.1 GCA_007134115.1 Gammaproteobacteria bacterium
ATGAGTTCACCGACATTACTCCATTCATACGCAACCGCGAATTTTATAAATCCATTGGAAGATTGGGATGGGGTTAAACAATATCCGGTAAGTTGGTCAGGGTTGATGCTGATAATACAGATTACGGGCAAAAAGACGCCGGTGTTTTGCACACGAAGTGATTTTGCAAAATCTTCCATGAGTCAGCCTTGCAGTACGGCCAGTCTTCCCGGGGTGCATCTACTTAATTATAGTTAATATAGGTTATAGAAGTATCCACTCATTCAACTGCCAGTAAACAGAAAATACATGAACTATACAACTTTTATTGAATTCCGAAAGTCAGCAGCTTCACTGCTAAACCTGATTCTGTTACTATGTCTTTTTGCCACAGTCTCCTGCACCCAGTGGGAGACCGTTATTCAGGAAGAAGGTGTGGTGAATATGCGCGACTATGGAGCTGCCGGTGACGGAGCAACTGACGACAGCGAAGTATTCCGCCGGGCACTCAATCAGATTGGTGACCACGGAGCGGCGCTCATCATTCCGCGTGGCAAGTTTATCATACACGATGTCGCAATTCCCGGCAATGTTACCCTGGTGTTTCGAAGCGGTGGTATGCTTCACGTGCCGGATGAGGGCCGGATAGAAATCAACGGGGCGATTGAAGCGGGGATCGAACAGATTTTTTCCGGCCGGGGGGAGGTGACCGGCAGCCTCGACAACCTTCACATCTACCCGCAGTGGTTTGGCGCACGGGGTGATGGGCAGCACAATGATGCACCGGCACTGCAGCAGGCAGCCGACCTTGCAGCCGGTTCCATGGGCAATACCCTTTTTATCCCTGACGGTGAATACCTTTTTCACGATGACCTGGAATTCCGCTCGAATATCCAAAGCCGGGGACGGCTGGTGAAGGAGATCGAGATCGACGAAGAGCGGACCCAATTTTCCTATTTTACATTTGTTCCCACGCATCATCCGGTCAACAATCCACACATCACATTTGCTCCCGATTATGAAGAAGCAGAGCTGGAAGCATCGCATTTTTACGGTATTGAAGAAGGACAGTTCGATCTGCCCGCTTATCGAGATGTACCTTTGACTGATGGCAGTGGTAGTGTCGATCTGGCTGAAGGAGGGACGATCCGGCTGTATTCGAGTGATTTCTTCTCTTCCAGAAATAATCAGAAAGGGGACCAGTTTTACGACCGTAACGATATTTCGCAAATCGTATCGGGGCGGGGTGATGTGTTCCCGGAATTTGCATTTTCTTATCAAGAGCCGCCCTCAGCCCCCCGCTGGTCGGCAAATGCGGAATATGTCAAGGGCGATTACGTGAGTTTTGGCGGTGAGTTGTTCAAAGCGACCTGGCCGTCCGGTCCCGGTTCCATTTTCGAAGACCGCTTTTTGGGGACGGTCGACATCGGTCCGGTCCGCCCGGATCCCGCCCAGGCTTCAACCCGCCACGATTTTGTTTTTGACGACGGTTCGGAAGACAGTATCAATATCTGGCGCAAGGTGCGGACGCAGGTGTGGTACCGGCCGAAAGACCGGCCATTGACGGTTGATGGATTGCGCGTGGAGGTCCGCCTGGAAAGTCACGAAGGTGAATCCAAACGGATCAGCGCCGGGGCAGTCAATATCAACCGCAGCAACATGACATTCAATAACCTGGAGATCACCGTGCGCGATCGCGAGGCAACGATGGGACGGTTGCTAAACTCGAGCCGGGCCGTCAACCTGGAGTTCAACAATGGCTATTTTTCCGGGGCAACTTACCACGGGTTGGGTTACAACATTCTAAACAGTAATGTGGCGAATATCCGTTACAACGATTGCATTTCAACCAACAGCCGGAAAGGTCTGGATGGTCGTCACGGCAAGAACATCACCATTCAAGGCGGGTTTTTTAATGTGATCGACGACCATTACGGCAGGAATTACATCATTCGCGATGTGGTAATGAGCGGACAATCGACCAACATTCCGGGCTATGTGACTCCGGATGCTGACCTGCAGGCCTGGCATTTCCGTTCCATCCGGCCGTTCGGATTTTCGGGAGCCAATTTTCATATTGAGAATGTGACGGTTAACGAAGCCAGCGGCGGCATCCTGTCGGTACGTGGTGACATTGGCGATTTTTACGGCACGGTCGTTCTTCGTGATGTAACAGTACGGCGCAATGAAGGGGATGTGCGTCTGGTGAACCATTCAATCAATCCGGACTTCGATTTTGCAGGTGAGGTGAGAACACCGGACCGGATGATCATCGAGGATGTCAGACTGGAGAACCCCGGACGGATGAACCTCAATATCGGCGACGGGTTTGACTCCGGTGCCTACGGGCCGGTATATGTACGCAACACAGGGCCAATCGGCGAGGTCTATACCTCGGCGTCTTTGCTTGACTTTACGGGCTGCCTGGTGGAAGACAGTGAATTTGAGACCGGACCGGGCGCTTTGGTCAATTTTAAAAACTGCACGTTTACAGGCAAAAACAGCGGCCTGAGCGAAGAGAACATCGGAAAAGCCAGGGGCAACGCCCGCAATCGTGGCAGTGAGGTTAGCTTACCGCTGGAATATCTGAACCCGGAGTACTATGATGAGTAAAAGAGGAGTGATTCGATTGTTTCACAAACCTGATAAGAAAAACCCAAATCACCCGTCAATATGAAGCGAGGACAATTTTTTGCAACGACAGCGATTCTTTGACGAAAACCTCTCGGAATTGCAGGTATGAAATAATAATTGATTTTATTTGTACTTCTATATTAATAACTTCAATTTTCTCATCAACCAGCATTACGGTATATGGACGGATCTTTTAATTGGCAGCATGGGTATTTTAAAGGGATAACACTTGGTCTGATTCTTTTTATTGCCGGCAGTTCATGTCAGCCGGATAAGGATGAAGATCTGCTTTTCGAAAAAATTCCCTCATCTGTATCGAATATTGCCTTTTCGAATGACTTAACCGTAACAAAAGAGCATAATATTTATACGGATGGCAACTTTTATGCAGGTGCGGGAGTAGGCCTCGGTGATATCAGCGGCAATGGCCTGCCGGATATATACCTGGTCTCCAATCAACGCAGCAACCGGCTCTACCTGAACAAGGGGGATTTCATTTTCGAGGATATTACTGAACAGGCCGGAGTTGGCGGCTCTAAGCCGTGGTCAACCGGGGTGAGTTTTGTGGATATCAACGGCAACGGCTTGCTGGATATTTATGTGACCAATTCAAGTGCAGATCGTGGTGAAGACCGGAAAAATGAGCTGTTCATTAACAACGGAGACCTGACCTTTACCGAGCGCGCCGAAGAGTTCGGGATCGCCGACAGCGGTTATTCTATTCACGCCGCTTTTTTCGACTA
>SLLK01000164.1 GCA_007134115.1 Gammaproteobacteria bacterium
TACGGATGCCTGGGGCATCAAGGTGGCCAATGTCGAGATCAAGCACGTGGATATCGACGAAAGCATGATCCGCGCCATTGCCCGCCAGGCTGAGGCGGAACGCCAGCGTCGCGCCAAGGTGATTCATGCCGAAGGGGAATACCAGGCCGCCGAGCAGTTGCGTCGGGCGGCGCAGGAGCTGGTGCAGCAGCCGCAGTCCATGCAGTTGCGTTATATGCAAACCCTGATTGATATCGGGCAGGAAAATAATTCGACGATTGTGTTCCCGCTGCCGCTTGATTTCATCAAGCCGCTGTTGGCGACCATGGAAGACAAGAAAAAATAAACACAGGCTGAGCGGCCCCGGTCAATGGAACCGGGGCCGGCAGCAGATTTCGGGGCGCAGGTGACCCCGACAGGCATCGCTGTGACGCTATGCCGGGCAGAGCGCCAGAGTGTGCCGATGCCCGGTATGGCGAGCAGCCATTGTTCGTTTAATGGAATCATCAATTGCGCATTTCCGTGCCCCTGTACAAGCATGACTGGTTTCTGGCGCTGATTCTGAGTGCCTTGCTGGTCATTGGCTTGCTGTATGAGTGGTCGCCGCTGCAGCGCCTGGAAGGTGCTGTGTACGACAGTGGCGTACGCATGACTTTCCGCAATCCGGGGATCAGCCGCGACATGACGCTGGTGCTGGTGGGGCCCGATACGGCCGATGATTACGGCGCCTGGTCGCGTTCGCGGGAGCGACTGGCCGAAGTGGTGGCGCATGCCAGCGATCAGGGGGCGGCGGCGATTGCCGTGTTGCCCTCGCTGAGTGAAGCCCACAGCCCGGCGGCGCTGGAAGAACTGGGCGCGCTGGAGCGATTGCTGGGTGAGGTGGGGCTGTCGCGCTCGGCGCCACGCTCCAACCAGATCATACGCGGGCGCATCAGGGAAGCGCGCACGCGGCTGGATGCCGATCAGCGCCTTGCCCGGGCCATGCAGCAGGCCGGGCAGTCTTTTGCCACTGTGCGCTTCACCGTCCCCGGAGCGGGTAACTCCGTCGCCGGCGATGAGGCGGGTGTGCCCGGCTATCTGCGCGGGCAGGTGCTGGACAACCTGCGCATGCCCGACAGCGCTTCGGGGGCTACGGAGTTACCCGGGCGTATGGATTACATGCTGCGGCCGGAGCTGCATGCGCCGCGGCCCGGTGAACCACGCTGGCCGCTGGAGTCGCTGGCCAGCGCGGCTACCGGGACGGGATTTCTGGCCCCCTTTGCTGATCAGGATGGCGTGACACGCAGTTTCCCGCTGGCCCTGAAACTGGCCGATCAGTGGTATCCCTCGCTGGCTCTGGTGATGGCCGCCACCATGCTTGAGGTGCCACTGGCGGAGGTCGTGATTGAACCGGGGCAGGGCGTGGCGCTGGGCAACCGCTATCTGGCCACGGATCCCCATTTGCGCTGGCGGCCGGGTTTCCATGCGCGCCGTAATGGCCAGCCTGCTTTTCGCACAGCCAGCTATGAGCAGTTGATGAACGGTGACGACGAAGCGCCATCCCTGCGCGATCAGGTGGTGATCGTCGGGCTGGCGCCGGGCGCCATGGCCGATCGCTGGGCCAGCCCGGCCGCGGCCGCGAGTTCGGCCGCCGAAATACAGGCGAATCTGGTGGCCAGTCTGGTGGATGAGGATTACTACGCGCGGCCCGACTGGGCACGCTGGGTGGAGCTCGGGACGCTGGCGCTGGCGGTTGCGGTGACCGTGGTGGTGGCCTCTCTGCTGCCCGTGAACTGGGCGTTGTTTGTGGCATTGCTGCTCGCGGTGCTGGTGCTGGGCACCGGCTATTACTTCATGCTTGGCGCGCGTATCGCCGTGCTGCTCGCGGTGCCGGCCCTGATGATGCCTGTTGTCACCGGACTGGTTGTTTTGCGACGCGTGTATGATGCCCAGCGCGCGGCGCAGGCGGCGCGCCTGGCGGAAAGTGACCGACAGCTGGGTTTGACCTACCAGGGGCAGGGACAGCTGGATCTGGCGCTGGATCGCTTCCGTGCCTTGCCGCCCGAGCCCTGGGCGCTGGAGCTGATGTACAACCTGGCGCGGGATTTCGAGCGCAAGCGGCAGCATAACAAGGCCCTGATTGCCTACGATCACATCCTTCACTACGCCCCCGATTTCAGTGATGTGGCGGATCGACGCAATCGCGTGGACAAGCTTGAAAATACGCTGATGCTGCGCACGCGTGCGACCAGCGAGGCGGATACCCTGTTGCTGGGGACGACGACGGACTCCACGGAGAAGCCGACGCTGGGTCGCTACACCATTGAGAGCCACCTTGGCCGTGGCGCCATGGGCGCCGTCTACAAGGGGGTGGATCCGCGTATCAACCGGGTGGTGGCGATCAAGACCCTGTCGCTGCAGGATGAGTTCGAGGAAGATGAAATTGCCGAGGTGCGCGAACGCTTCTTCAACGAGGCGGAAGTGGCAGGCAAGCTCAATCATCCGCACATCGTGACCATCTACGATGCCGGAGAAGAGCAGGATCTGGCCTATATCGCGATGGAATTCCTGGAGGGGAGCGACCTGCGCGAGTACCTGCGTGACGGGAAAAATCTGCCGGCCATTGATCGTGCCATGGAGATCACCTCGCAGGTCGCCGAGGCGCTGGATTACGCCCACAAGCACGGGGTGATTCACCGTGATATCAAGCCCAGCAACATCATGTTTGACCAGAATACGGGCAAGATCAAGCTGGCGGATTTTGGTGTGGCACGCATTGCCAGCTCGACCAAAACGCGCACGGGTACGGTCGTGGGCACGCCGCCGTATATGTCGCCGGAGCAGCTTGCCGGACATCGCGTCGACGGGCGCTCGGATGTTTTCTCCCTGGGTGTGGTGCTGTTTGAGCTGATTGCCGGCCGACGCCCCTTTGAGGGCGATTCCATCGCCACCCTGATGTACCAGATCAGTAACGAGAAGCATCCACCGGTCAGTGAGTTCCGCAAGGGTGTGCCGCAGTGCCTGACGCGCATTATCGACAAGGCGCTGCACAAGGACCCGGACAAGCGTTATCAGACCGGTGGCGCGATGCGTCTGGCGCTGGTGCGGTGCATACGCAATATGGTCGAATCCGAGGGTTGATCAGGAGCCGCGCGCGCCGCCCAAAGCCCTGCGCGAGGCCATTGTTGACAACTTTTGGGGCCTCGCGTAAAGTTCGCGGTCGTTGCATTTGCAGCACTTGCGACGGGGCCATAGCTCAGCTGGGAGAGCGCCTGCATGGCATGCAGGAGGTCGGCGGTTCGATCCCGCCTGGCTCCACCAGATTCAAGCAGGTCGGCGTCTGATTTGCCTGGTTTGTGTACTACGGTTGTCAGTCCCCATCGTCTA
>SLLK01000327.1 GCA_007134115.1 Gammaproteobacteria bacterium
ATACAGTACGGACCATGGGTCCTCTCCCCAAAGGAGACCACCGTGTCCTTGAAGAATCACCCCACGGCTTCGTGTCGTGAAGACCGCTTCTCGGACTGCACAAACAAGATCATCACTCCCCGGAACGCACGGAAAGACAATCGGAATCAAGCCATCGGAGGTCACACTTTCCCATTCGGGGGGTGCGATACGGGGTTTCCAATGGGTCTTTGAACCGGTGCCCGCGAGAATGGTCCAGGGACCATGATAATGCAGTATCGCTCCCGGTATGGGGTGAATGGTCTCGTAGAGCATGAGATGTAATGCCCATTCCCGGGTGGGCAGGCCACGGAGTATCGTGCCATCCACACTCACCATGCTGACCTCATCTTCTTCTATCGAACCCAAACAGGAGCCCGTCGGTGTGATGAAATACCCTTCATCCACCCTGACACTGAGATTCCCCGACCGTCCGTGGGTCAGCCGCAATTGGTACACGTGCCTAGCAACCTCGATTAGATCTTTAGCGCTCACGTGTTCCGCTCCTTTCAACGCACAACGACCCGTCCCCAGGGACGAGCCGTTGCCCGCGGTGCCACCCCGCTTGATCCAGAAGCACTGAATCCGCTCACTGAGAGTATTCACCTGATACGACCTCACGGATGGATTCGACATCGCCTGTGCCCCGGATCTCAGCTTCTCCGGTTCTCTGTAGGCACCTGGGGTTAGTGGGTCCGGTCATTGATCGTTGCTTCCCCTACTGTATCCGTTACAAAGAATCCTCAAGGGACTTAGCCACTGCCTACCCCTCCGAACGAGAAAATTGCTGAACCGCTTTCCAAAGTTCGTCTCGTTGAGGAGGCGCAATTTCCAGGGCAAGTTCTCCATCCCCCGGAAGGCCACGCACCAACAATAGGCGGGGATCTTCGGAAAAGAATCCAATCACTGCAGCCGGTATCGCCGACGCATGAAGGGCATCCAACACACCAGACGCTGGATCACAAGCGATGAGCAGGGCTCCGCTTGAAATCAAACGAAGTGGATCCAATCCCAGCGCATCGCAGAGCGTCTGCGTCACCTTTGCAATCGGAATGTCTCTCTCCACCAATCGCAGCCCCAAACCCGATGCCGAAGCCATCTCGTAGGCCGCACCGATCACACCACCTTCTGTGGCGTCGTGCATGGCTCGGGCGCCTGCCTGTGCGGCGATTCGCGCATCGTCCACCACGCTGATGCGCTGTCCAAAAGCCCTGGCTTCTTCCAATCGTTGCTCCGTTACTCCACGGCGGAGGAGCGCATCACGGAAATCACTGGCCAAAATAGCTGTGCCTTCTACGGCTGCTTCCTTGGTCATAATTAAGCAGTCGCCGGGCTGTGCCGACGAACTAGTGATTGGCCAATGGGGCAAATCGGGAAGAGCCTTGCCAATCACCGTTGTGTTCAGAATGGGCTTCCCCACGTGCGGAACCACCTCAGTGTGTCCGCCTACAATCTCAACACCCAATTCGAGCGCCGCCTCGTGCGCTTCCCTCATGATGCGATCCAACTCGGCCGGCTGCGTATGCTCGGGAAGAATTATCGTCAGAAGCACACCCACAGGTTCAGCTCCGGCTGCCGCCACATCATTGCAGGAGATAATTACTGCCAGACGACCCGCTCCCGCCTCTGCAGCGGTGATGGGGTCGGTGGAAACGATAATCGGGCTGCCTCCAAAATCCAGCACAGCTGAATCCTCTCCGAAGGCGGCCGGCACCATCACTTCCGGCCGCCTCTTGCCCAGATTCTTCAGCATTCGCTTTAGATAATGAGGCGGAATCTTTCCGACTTGCAAGGTCTTCGCCTCCTACTATTCGTCATCTTCCTCAAGTTCATCCGTCGCATCAATGTCTCCATTGTCCCGGACCACCATGTGGGCGAGGGAAACCACCTTATCGTTCTCTCCCGGCTTCATTAATGTGACTCCCTGGGTGTTTCGGCTCATGCGGGAGATGGAATCCACCGAAGTTCTCATGATCACTCCATTGGCTGTCACCAACATGATCTCGTTCCCCGGCTTCACCACTTTCATGCCGACGACGGTACCGCTGCGGGGGGTCACACGTAGGGTCTTCAGTCCCTTTCCTCCCCGACTTTGCACTGTGTACTCTTCCATCGGGCTGCGTTTGCCGTATCCTTTTTCGGACACAACCAATACATCCGCCTCCCGTTCGGCAACCTCCATGCCGACCACCTGGTCATCATCGGTCAATCGGATGCCGATGACACCGCGGGCCGCGCGTCCCATGGTCCGAACCTGATCCTCGTCAAAGCGGATCGACTGTCCCGCTGCAGTTACGAGAAGGAGGTCCTGATTTCCATCGGTGAGGGTGACGCCAATCAGTTGATCGTCATCACTTAAGTTGATCGCGATCAGACCGCTCTTTCGCGGAGAATCCATCTCTTTTAGATCTACCTTCTTCACATACCCCTGGGCGGTGCACATGAACAGATGACCCTCTTCAAAGTTGGATACCGAGATCACAGCGTTTACGCGTTCAGTGGGCTCGATGGTGATCAAGTTGATTACTGCAGTGCCTCGAGCCCGACGGGCCCCTTCTGGGATCTCATGGGCGCGAAGTTGGTACACCTTGCCTCGGTTAGTGAAGAACAACAGGTACCGGTGGGTCGTGGTGATGAACATTTGCTCCACGAAATCATCATCCTTGGTTCCCATTCCCAGGATTCCACGGCCACCCCGGCGCTGTTTGCGATAGGTGTTCACCGGCATTCTTTTGATATAACCATGATGGCTCAGGGTCACTACCACGTCTTCTTCAGCCACCAAGTCTTCAATCTGGAGATCACCCTCGGCGGAAATAATCCGTGTCCGCCGCTCATCGCCATGGGTCTCCATGAGGGTTTCCAACTCTTCCCGGATGATGGCGAGCACCTTGCCTTCATCGGCCAGGACTTCCCGGTAATACGCAATGATCTTGACGAGATCATCGTATTCCAGCTGTACTTTATCCCGCTCCAGAGCGGTTAGTCGCTGCAGTCGCATGTCCAAGATGGCTTGCGTTTGCTTCTCGGAGAATCCGAAGGCATCCATCAACCCATTGCGCGCTTCTTCAACTGTTTGACTGCCTCGAATGATGGCAATCACGCGTTCAATGTCGTCGAGGGCAATGAGAAGACCCTGAAGGATGTGGGCACGGGCCTCTGCCTTGTCCAGCAAAAAGCGGGTCCGCCGCTCGATGACATCCTTCTGGTGAGCCAAATAATAGTAAATGACGTCCCGGAGAGTTAACACCCGAGGACGATTGTTGACTAGGGCAAGCATAATGATGCCGAAGTTGCTCTGCAGGGTCGTATGTTTGTAGAGCA
>SLLK01000160.1 GCA_007134115.1 Gammaproteobacteria bacterium
CAGTGGCTGCAACAGCGCCCGGAAGTCGCACGTGTGCTGTACCCGGCCTTGCCCGATGATCCCGGGCACGCCTTGTGGCAGCGTGATTTCAGCGGCGCTTCGGGTCTGTTTTCGATCGTCCTGCATCCAGTCAGCCGTGCGGCGCTGGCGGCGATGCTGGATGATCTGGCGCTCTATGGCATGGGCTACAGCTGGGGCGGTTATGAAAGCCTCATTTTGCCGGTGGATCCCGCCACCATGCGCACCGCCACGCGCTGGGATGACCCCGGCCAGGTTCTGCGCATACACGCCGGGCTGGAAGACCCGGAGGACCTCATGGCTGACCTGGCGGCCGGTTTCGATCGCCTGCGCCGTGCGGCGCGTCGGGGTGGCCAGGACTAGCCGTCCGGGTCCAGCCGGTAGATCGACGCCAGTTGCTGCGGACTGTTGATGTCCACCTCCAGATCACGCAGTTTGCCGTCGGCGATGTCGTAGATGAAGCCGTGCACGGCCAGTGACTGCCCGCGCCGCCACGCGTTCTGTACGATATTGGTATGACACAGGTTGCTGGCCTGTTGCTTGACGTTGAGTTCGCACAGCAGGTTGAGGCGTTCTTCTTCGCTGGCCATGGCCTGGAAGCGTTCTTCATTGTTCAGATAGATATCCTTGATGGGCCGCAACCAGTTGTCGATCATGCCGTGTGACTGGTTTCCCAGCGCGGCCTTGACCCCGCCGCAGCCGTAATGGCCGCAAACCACGATATGACTCACTTGCAGTACTTCCACCGCGAACTGCAGTACGGACAGGCAGTTCATATCGGCGTGCATGACTACGTTGGCCACATTACGGTGCACGAAAAGCTCGCCCGGCAGCATGTCCACAATCTGGTTGGCCGGTACACGGCTGTCGGAGCAGCCAATCCACAGATAGTCCGGTGTTTGCTGTTTGGCCAGGCGACTGAAAAATTCCGGCTGGTCGGCTTGTATGCGTTCGGCCCACTGGCGGTTGCGCCGGATCAGGTCTTTGGTGTCGGGCATGGTTTGTGTGTCCGTTGCTGAGGTTTTTGCACAAGCATGCAAGTATGCCATTTTGCCACGCCGGGGCCGAGAGCCGGGTCACCGGCTTCGGCCGGAGGCGGGATGGCCGGCGCCTTAAATCGCGTGAGAGCGGCGGCTTGCGGCGGGTGTGGGCGCTGTCTTGTCCGCACCCAGCGGGCGGGGCTGGCGCGTGGCAAGAAATTCAGGCCTGGGCGAATCGGCGGAGAAGGGCGCCTGCAGCGTGTTGTAGACGCTGTTGAAGACCATGAACACGTTGCTGCGCGGGAACGGCGAGATATTGCTGTTGGAGCCGTGCATCACGTTGCAATCGAAAAACAGCACCGAACCGGGTCCGGTTGCCGGAGCTTCAATGCCGTATTTGTCGACCAGCCAGCGCAGACTGTCGTCATCGGGTACCCCGGTGCGTTGCTGCTTAAGGGACTGTTTGTAGTGGTTCTGCGGCGTCTCGCCCACACAGCTGATGTAATGGCGGTGGGAGCCCGGAATCAGCATCAGCGCGCCGTTGTACTGGTTGTTGGGCGTCATGGGGATCAGGCAACTGACTGCCCGCATGCGCGGCATGCCGTCTTCGGCGTGCCAGGTTTCAAAGTCAGAGTGCCAGTAGAACTCCTTGCCCCGGAACCCCGGCTTGAAGTTGATGCGCGACTGATGGATGTAGGCGTCGCTGCCCAGTAACTGGAACACCGCACGTAACAGTCTCTGGTCACGACACAGTTCACCGAATACCGGGTAATCCCGGTGTACGGCAAAGACTGAGCGCACTTCGCCGCTGTCGGGCTCCTCGACGACTTCGGCCCGGCCGCTGCCCGCCTCTGCCTGCCGTGTGTGATGCAGGGCGTCCTGGAGTGTGGCTACGGTGTCGCCACTGAAGAACTCCGGTACATGCAGGAAGCCCTTGTGCTCGAAGTCGTCGAGCTGTGCGTAGTCCAGCGGCCCCCGGGTGACCGGATCGCTGTAGACCACCGGGTCCACGCGGTCGACGATACGCGGTTGATCATCAATACGGGTGGGATAAAGGTCTTGCTGCTTTTGCATGCAATCACCTCCGAAAACGGTTTGCTGTCTCTCCTGTACTGTTGTGTATGTGCGCACCGCGCCGCGGTCAGTGCGCTCGCGCTGACCCGAAGCCGATGTCATCGGGTACTGTTATTCAATGTGGGGGCGCCCTCAGGCGATCACAAGTTTACCGAATCAGTACGCGATACAAAAACGCCGGAGGCGTTTCGCCCCCGGCGCTTAAGTGGGCATCAGCGCCCGGATCAGTCGTCGAGCAACGGATATGCGCCGTCGGCGTCGTGCGTTTCGCGTCCCGTGCAGGGCGGATTGAATACGCAGACGAAACGCACATCCTCGAAAACCCGCAGCTCATGGCGATCATGGGCGTTGAGCGCGTAGATCACGCCGGGCTCGATCTGGTGCACGGTGCCGTTGTCCAGTTCCTCGATTTCGGCCCGGCCCTCGATGCAGTAAACCGCTTCCAGGTGGTTTTTGTACCACATGCGCGTCACCGTGCCGGCGTAGAGCAGGGTGTCGTGCATGGAAAATCCCATGCCGTCCTTCTTCAGCAACAGCCGACGACTGCGCCAGGTCTCACCGGCCACATCGCGGTCACTGTCGGCAATGCTCTTGAGGGAACGTACAATCATGTTCTGCTCCTTGCCGCATCAAGCGGAAGTCGTGTGAACGATACGGCTGCTATCGCCGCCACGGCGAAACGGCGCGGTGTCGTCAGGCCACGCGGGTCTTGCCTTTCTCGCGATTGACCACTGCCTCAATGGACTTCTCGAGTATCTCGATGCCCTGTTCCACGCCCTCGCGGTCAATGGTGAGCGGGGCCAGGCACTTCAATACCTCGCCATCAGCACCCGCAGTTTCCATCAGCATGCGGTTGTTGAATACCTCGGTGCAAATCTTGTCGGCCACTTCCGGATCATTGCACACCAGGCCCTGCATCAGACCGCGTCCCCTCGCTTCGACGAAGACGTCGGGCCACGTCAGGACGATCTTGTTAAAGGCGTCGTTGACCAGTTTGCCCATCTCCTGCACGTGCGCGGAAAATGTGTCGTCGCGCCAGTACTGGCGCAGCGCCTCACTGGCGGCGACGAAGGCCAGGTTGTTGCCGCGGAATGTGCCGTTGTGTTCGCCCGGCTCCCATTGATCGAGTTCCGGACGGATGAGCACGATGGCCAGTGGCATACCGTAGCCGCCGATGGACTTGGACAGGCAGATCATGTCCGGGTCGAGCCCCACGGGTTCAAAACTGAAGAACGAGCCTGTGCGCCCGCAGCCGGCCTGGATGTCGTC
>SLLK01000073.1 GCA_007134115.1 Gammaproteobacteria bacterium
GAGTGTGTCGCAATCGCAGTCCCGACAATGCGTGTCCTCGAGATACTCGATCATTGTTCAGTTTACCTGCCAACGCCGAGACCGTTGCGAAACACGCCGAACGACACCCTCATATCGATGATAATCACTGTTGGCTGGAGAGCCGGGGTCGAGAAACTGTCCGCAGACGAGCACTCCGAGCAGGGCACCGAGTACGAAGACGCTGGTCCGAGTAAGAACTTCGCAGGTGAGCAGACGAGACCTAGTCGTCACCGACTGGAGAAACCGTCCATCCCCGGCCGGACGGCGAGCTGACTGTGGGTGCAGTCGACTGTTCGTTCGAGATTCTGCTGGAGTGAAACGGTTGGTTCGTAGTCAATCTTTGCTCGACTCTTCTCAAAATCGCCTCACTGCGCCGAACATCGCCTTGCCGGCCATCAATAAAGGTCGGTTCGGAGTCAACGCCAGCCACCGAGACAGCCGTCTCGGCGTGTTCGCGGATCGAAACTCTTCTGACGCTGCCAACATTGTTTCCTTCACCCACGCTGTCCGTTTCGGTGGCGAGCAAGTTCGTGTGGACGGCGTCGTCAACGAAAATAAAGTATCGAGATGACGCTGCTGTAGTCGCTTTTACCCTGTTGGGACTCGTAAACGTCGAAGTGTCGAAGCGAAACCATTCAAGGTTGTACAGTTCATGATACCGACGCGCGTAGTAGCCAATCGTGAGTTTCTCGATACCGTACGGCGACTGGGGCTTTTTCGATTCGCCCTAGGCAATCGGAAGCGTTTCAGAATGACCGTAGATCGCCGCACTCGAGGCCAGAACGACTCGTGCATCGGGTCCCCGTGCGCGATCAAAGAGAACGATTGTCGCCCGAACGGTGATCTCGTGGCTCCGTATCGGTTCCTTGATCGACCGACGAACGCTCACGAGCCCCGCATGGTGGTAAATAAGATCGACGTCGTCGGTCGCCCGCTTGGGTTGTGCTTCGTCGTGGACGTCGCCGCGGTATGGGATCTGTTGTCTCGTAAACGCGGTAATTCGGTGTGTCAAGTCGCTACGGTGAAGCTAACAATACATCCCCACAGTTTCTGGGCGGTGAGATGACCTCCCTCGAGAACCCGCTTTCGAATATCGGTTCGTCGTCGGACACCGGTGATACTGCGTCGAACGAGTCGTCCACGGTCACGAACGTCCTCTCGTTCGATCTGGAACACTGGTACACCGCGACGCTGATCCGAGACGAGGTCAGCGCGCCGACGGATCGACTCGAGGAGTCTGTCCGCGTGGTTCGCGAACTGCTCTCCGCTCACGACACGCGGGCAACGTTTTTCGTCGTCGGCGAGGTTGCAACTGAGTATCCGGACGTCATTCGGGAACTCGCCGCTGACGGTCACGAGATCGCGACGCACGGCCACACTCACACACCCTTGTTCGACCTCACACCCAACGAGTTCGAGTCCGAACTCTCGGACAGCGCCGACGCGATCGCTGATGCGATCGGGAGCCGCCCGGTCGGGTTCCGTGCTCCGAACTTCTCGGTAACGCCGAAAACGCAGTGGGCGTTCGACGTCCTCTCGGAGTCAGACCTCCAGTACGACTCGAGCGTCTTTCCGGTTCGAACGCCGATGTATGGCGTCTCGAGCGCGCCGGTTCGACCGTACTGCGTCGACAGCAGAGAGCCGTTTTCAGCGGGGGCGTACACCGGGTCCGATCTGGTCGAGTTTCCGCTGGCGACGTTTCATCCGGTGCTCCGGATTCCGACGGCGGGCGGGTTCTACGCGCGTCTGCAGCCGACGTGGCTGTTGAAACGCGGCATTCGAAATCTCAACCGGCGGGGGATTCCGGCGACGCTGTACTTTCACCCGTGGGAGTTCAATTCCGAGATCGCGACGACAGAGGTTTCCGCTCACAAACGGTTCATTAGCTTCCGAGGATCTGACACGCTGGGAGAAAAACTCGAGGCGCTGTTGGCGGCATTCGAGTTCGGTACGGTCGAACGAGTGATAGAGAATCGCGGCTGGTGAGCCGGTTCGCTTACGACACGAACATGGCACGAGTCTGACGAACGATCTGAATGCGGAGCGGTTCGTAGAACACGAGCAACGTGCAGTACAGGACTACGCCGAATCCGACGGCTAGTAACAGCTGCGGCAGCGTTTCGATCCCGACGGTTGCTCGGAGACTGAAGAGGACGAGGAACATGATAACCGAGCAGAATAGACACCAGCCGAGGTCGCGATACGGGACCTGGAGAGTAAGAAAGCGCGAAAGATAATGAATGCGAAGGGCGGTTCCGATCGTGACTGCGAGCGTGGTCCCGACAGCGGCACCGACGAGACCGAACTGCACGATGAATACGAAGTTGAATACGAGATTCAACACGATATCGAGAGATGCAGCACGGGTGACGAGATCCGGTCGGTTGATGCCGAGAAGGGCCTTTCCGACTATCGATTGGACGGCCTCGGGTACTTTTCCTGCGAGCAAGATGACGAGCGCGGTGGACGCGATAGTAAACTCGAGACCGAATATGAATCCCAGTATCTCCGGTGCGAATAGTAGTCCGCCGAAGAAGGCAGGGAACACGAGCGCGAGCGACGGCGTGAGCGCCGCTGGAATTACGTTCTCGATCGATGCGATGGATTCCTCGGCATCCCAGGCGCTTATCTGGGGGAATAGCACGAGCGAGATCGCTCCTGCCGTCAAGAGGACAGGCATCGAGATACGCCACGCTACTTCGTACGCACCGACCGCGGCCTGCGTCAGTAGATACCCGATAATCAGGACGTCCATCCAGCTGTGAATTTCGCCGTCGATTTCGGGAACGATGCTGTATTTCGCGTACTCGATGATCGATTGCGCACACGAGAGGTTCGGTCGGTGAAACGGCGTGTCACGCTTGAGAAACCCGTAGCCGAACTGGACGGTATACCCCGCGATGACCGCGTAAACCAGCCCGATAACGCCGAAACCGAAGTTCATGAGGAGGACGCCGACCCCTACCCAGACGACAATGTACGAGAGTTCGATCAGGGCGGTTTCACCGACACGTAACTCACCTCTGACGACATTATTCATCGTCATCGCAGCTTCTTGAAGCGGTATCGCGATCGCCAGATAGATCGCCAGTTCCATACCCAGGTAGCCGTCAATGACGTCGCTGAGAGCGAGGACGGCGAGAACGACGGGAACGACTAGCCCGCACTTGAGAAGCACCCCTGTCGTGAGCATCTGACCCGGACGGTTGTTTTCGCTGATTCGCTTCTCGAGCGCAATTCGCGTTCCCAGATTGGCGGGCAGGACGAGAACGCTCAGTAGTGCCTGAAACAAAAAGAAGACGCCTA
>SLLK01000157.1 GCA_007134115.1 Gammaproteobacteria bacterium
CTGAACTGCAGCTTGCCCGAAGCTGAACAACACCATTGGGCGCCTGATTCAACCGGACAGGTGCTCGCGACACAGGGCCAGCCAGCGCTCGATCCCCGGATTGAGGTATTTCTGGTGGTGCAGGATGAAATAGAAGTAGCGATGCAGGTCCCGATGCGGTATGTCCAGCGCAACCAGGCTGCCACGATCAAACTCATCCTGCAGTGCGATGCGCGACAGGCAACCGATACCCAGCCCAGCCTCCACTGCGCGCTTGATACCCTCGGTATGCTGCAATTCCAGCAACACATGCATTTGTGGCAGCAGCCCGTGCATGGCCCTGTCAAAGGCCTGACGCGTCCCCGAGCCAGGTTCACGCAGGATCCACGTGGCCGCCAGCAGATCGTCATCATTGAGCCGGTATCGTTTGGCCAGCACATGGTCCGGCGCGCAAAAGGCCACCATGTCGTCCTCGCGCCAGGGCGTCACCACCAGCTCCGGATTGTGCAGCTCACCTTCGATCAGGCCCACATCAAGCTCAAAGTTGGTCACCGCGGCGGCAATGTGCGCCGTATTATCCACATGCAGCGACACCCGCGCGCCATTGTCTTCCTCCATGAACCGCGCCATCAGGCCGACCGCGAGATAATTGCCGATAGTCAGTGTAGCGCCCACCTTGAGCAGTCCACTCTCCTCGTGACGGGACAGCGCCCGCTCCAGGGTTCGTGCCTGCTCCAGCAGCGCCTCTGCCCGCGGCCGCATGGCGCGCCCCAGGGCATTGATCTGCAGACGCTTGCCCACGCGGTCAAAGAGCTGGATGTCGAACTGGTGCTCCAGTTCGCGCAGCGCGCCACTGGCCGCCGACTGGGACATAGAGAGGCTGTGTGCCGCGCGTGTGATGTTCTCGTGGTGCGCAGCGGCGAGGAAGACCTCGAGCTGGCGCAATGTATATCGCATATCGGAATCTCCGATAACTTATATAGGTATATCCTGTTTTACCGATATTCTGCTACGGGTGTAAGGTGAGCGCAAGTTAATAGCTATACGTAATTAATACACATATTGATATTCCAGAGGCGAATATAATGTCGAATCTCAACACCGAAACCGTGACCGACGTGCATCACTGGACAGACACCCTGTTCAGCTTCCGCACCACGCGCGACCCCGGCTTTCGTTTTGAGAATGGCCACTTCACCATGATCGGCCTGGAGCAGGAAGGTCGGCCCCTGTTGCGCGCCTACAGCATGGCCAGCGCCAACCACGAGGACTACCTGGAGTTCTTCAGCATCAAGGTGCCCGATGGCCCGCTGACTTCGCAGCTGCAGAAGATCCAGACCGGCGACAAGATACTGGTCAGCCGCAAGCCCACCGGCAGCCTGCTGCTGCACCACCTGCATCCCGGACGCCACCTGTATCTGCTCAGCACCGGCACCGGCCTGGCGCCGTTTCTGAGCCTGATCAAGGATCCCGAGCTGTACGAGAACTTCGACAAGGTGATCCTGGTGCACGGCTGCCGCTATGTGGAAGAGCTGGCTTACCGTGATGTGATCACCAGCAAGCTGCCCGAGAACGAATACCTCGGCGACCTGGTACGCGACAAACTGCTCTACTACCCCACCGTGACCCGCGAATCTTTCCGCAACCAGGGTCGCATCACGCACCTGATCGAGAGCGGCAAGCTGTTCGAGGATCTGGGGACGCCGCCGCTGAACGTGGACAACGACCGCTTCATGATCTGCGGCAGCCCGGAAATGCTCAAGGATACCTGCGAACTGCTGGAAAGCCGGGGTTTCCACGAATACCGCGCCGGCAAGCCCGGCCACTACGTCATCGAACGCGCTTTTGTCGAACGCTGAGCGCGCCTGGAACCTGCCCGGCGGGCGCCCTGCCGGGCAGGCGCCCCGGGCAGCCCCCGCGAGGGGGCCCCGAGCAGTTGCACCACAGAATTGGCGTAGTAGCGAAACAGGGCGCGCTCACCCGCTACCAGCCTGTAGCCCGCATCATCACCCTTGACCATGCCGCGTAACTTGAGAATGCGCAGCCCCAGCTCCACCGCGTAGGGCGGCGCGCGGCGCGGTACATACGCGCTGCCCGAATCCTCAATCCGCTCCACCGCCGCGGCAAAAGCCTCCTGCAACGCCTCGCGGCTCCACGCACGGCGCGGCGCGCTGAGAAAGATCCAGCACATCACGGGTACCGGCAAGGCCGGCACCACCTCGCCAATGCGCTCCAGCAGGTGCGCGGCAAAGCGCTGGGTCTGCTTGATGCGCTGCTCACGCGGCAGGGCCCGCATATCCAGCTGACCCGCAAGACACCACTGGCGCAGCGACACCGGCTCACCAAAAGCCGCCGAAGCATAGCCCATGCGATACCACTCGCCGCGGAAACGCTTGCGTACACGACGACCCAGATAACGCAGCGCGCTGAACATGGCGTACCACGTCGACTTGCGCTCCGCCTTGAGCTTGCCGGCATCCCGCAGCAGCCTGCGATCCTCCAGCACCCAGTCATAGTTCACGCCCACCGGGATGAACAGCACATCACGCTCACCCTGCGGATCGAAATCTCGCAGCACATAGTCAAACAAGCCGATGCGCGGTTCACGAAACGCACCGTCGCGGCTGAGCCCGCCCTCGGGGAACATGGCCTGAACCACCCCCCCTTCCACGGCCATTTGCACATAGCGCTCGAGTACCCGGCGATAGAGCTCATTGCCCGAGTCGCGGCGCACAAAGAAACCACCGAGGGCCTGTATTAGCTGCTGGAAAGGCCAGATACGCGCCCATTCGCCTACCGCATAGGAAAGCAGGGTGTGCTTGAGCGCCAGATAGGCCACCAGCACATAGTCCATATTACTGCGATGATTGATCACAAAGACGATACTCGCCTGGCGATCGAGTTTTTCCAGGCCCAGCTGCTCGGCATAGGCCAGGCGTACGCGGTAGAAGCGCCGGATCAGGCGTCGCGCAATAATATTGGCAATACCCAGATACACGTAGGCATTGAGCGAGGGCACGATCTCCTTGGCGTAGCTTTCCGCGCGCGCCAGCGCCACGTCCCACGGGGTGCCGGTACGCTCGCAGAAACGGCGCACTTCCTCGAGCACTGCGGGATCATAGGTCAGGCGGTCAACCAGCACCTTGCGCTTGGTCAGCGAGAACGTCGGCAGCTTGAGCTTGAGCCGCCGATTGAGCTGCTCGATAACAAAGTTGACCCGGCGCCGGAAAAACCAGCGCACGCCCGGCAACAGCAGTCGCTCTGCCAGCACCCACAGAGCGAGTACGCCGATAATCACCAGCGCCCACAGCGGTAGCTCTACCGTCCCTGTCATCCGTCCCCCCTGAAAATGATCACCCTCGAGTATAGGCACAATCGCACAAGGCCCTGCAACGCAGTGGACCCGCGCCCGCGACAGAGCACTTGAAACTGAAAACGCCCCGCCCTCCGGGGGCCAAAAAAAATGGCCGGCTTGCGGGGGAACAAGCCGGCCCAACGTACCTCCAGGGGTTGGAGTCGAGGGAGGAGAGCGTGGCGATGGCCGCAGGCCATTGCCGTGGTACGTGTCCAGACTACAGATGCCGACTGACCGCACACTGAACGGCACACAACCCCAACTGAACAAGGCTCGCCACCGGGCCGACCGGCCGGCATGCGACGGTGGTTGCTCACTCGGTTATCATGTGGGCGCAGATACCGTCATTGACGCGACCGCAGCCACCGACACAAGTCGCGGCGCGCCGCTACCAGGAATTGCGCCAACCATGAACGCCCTCAACACAGCCAGAGCCGAAGCGCAGGAAAGCTACACGGCCAAACGCCGGGTCACTCTGGTCGGCGCTGCCGTCAACGGCCTGCTCGGCATTGGCAAGGTGATCACCGGCATCATCGGCCAGTCACAGGCGCTGGTGGTGGACGGGGTGCATTCCTTTTCCGACCTGGCCAGCGATGCGCTGGTGATGTGGGCGGCCCGCATGGGTTCCATGGAAGCCGACCACAACCATCCCTACGGACATGAGCGCTTCGAAACCGCCGCCACGCTGGCGGTAGGCATTGTGCTGCTGCTGGTGGCGGCCGGTTTCGCCTGGGACGCTGTGGTAAGGCTCATCAACCCCGAGTTGCTGGGCAACCCCGGCTGGCTGGCGCTGAGCGCCGCCCTGCTGTCCGTGGCTTTCAAGGAGGGGCTGTATCACTACACGCGCAAGGTAGCCGATGCCTACAGATCCAACCTGATCCGCGCCAACGCCTGGCATCATCGCAGCGATGCCCTGTCCTCCGTGGTCGTCATCATCGCCGTCATCGGCTCCATGGCCGGCGCCCCCTGGCTGGACGCCGTGGCCGCGCTGGTCGTCGCGCTGATGGTCGGCTGGGTGGGTGGCCAGCTGGCCTGGGGCGCGGGTCGTGAACTGGTGGACACCGGCCTGGGCCCGCGCCAGTTACGCACCATCAGCACCCTGATCAATTCGGTGGACGGCGTGCAGAGCCACAGCGACCTGCGCACCCGACAAATGGGCGCCACCACTCTGGTCGACGTGCGTATCCGGGTGCACCCGGATATTTCGGTGTCCGAGGGACACCGCATCAGCGACGCCGTACTGGAGCGCGTGCGCGACAACCTGGAGCATGTGGCGGATGTGTTCATCCACGTCGACCCGGAACCCGACGAGGCCGCCGACCGCAGCGCCTCGCTACCGCTGCGCCAGGAAGTGGAGGCGGCGCTGCGCGAGGCGTGGCGGGAGATCCTGCCGCAACTGGAGCAGAGCGAGTTGCGCCTGCACTATCGTAACGGACGCGTGGATGTGGAACTCATCCTGCCGGCGGCTACCGATGCCCCGGATATCAGTCCGGCCCGGCTGCGCCGCAAGCTGCAAAGGGCAGCCCGCGACATCGAATATGCGGGCGCCATCCGGGTGCTGTACAGCGCTTCCTGATGGCCGCGCTGAACCAATCGCCGGGCAAACGCCGCGGAGTGTAGCCGATGACGGATCGCCACTGGTATTCAGGCGCGCTGCTGGGTCTGTGCCTGGCCGCAACGGGCACTTCCGCAGTGGCCGCCGACAGCGTGACAGACATCTGCGCCGAACCCCTCCCCTGGCGGGTGGGTGACGTAGACCCCCGCTTCAATATAGAACCCGAGGATTTTGCCCGCGAAGTGCGCATGGCCGCTGAACACTGGAACGAAGCGGCCGGGCGCCTGGTGCTGGTACACGACGAACACCGCGGCTTTCCCGTCCACCTGGAGTACGACCAGCGGCAGGAGCAGGCGCGGGAGGTTGTGCGCCTGGGCCGCGAGCTTGAACAGCTGCGCGACCGCGCTCAAAGCGAAGACGATCGCCTGGGCTTTGATCAGTCGGCCTGGGAGGATCAACGCGACGCCCACCGCACCCGTATCCAGGCATTCGAGCGTAAACTGCATGAACACAACCGACGGGTCGAGAATCTCAATCGCGGAGGCGGCCAAAGCGGCGACCGGGCCGCTATTGAACGACAGGGCCGCGAACTGGCCGAACAGCGCCGACAACTGACCACGGAAGGCGACCGGCTCAGTGCGGCGGCGGATCATCTGACGCGCCGGGTTGAGCGCTACAACGCGCTGGTCGCGCGTATCAATCGCAAGGTGGCCGAACTCAATGCCGCCACCGCACGCATGCCGGAACGTTCCGGAGAATACCGTGCACAACGCCAAACCGACTGGCGCGGCAACCTGATTCGTATAGAACGCGAGATCTCCATCTATTTCTATTTCCGCGACGAAGACCTGCGCCTCACCCTGGCCCACGAACTGGGCCACGCGCTGGGACTGGACCACGTGGATGATCCTGAAGCGGTGATGCATGCTTCTTACACCGTCACTGACTATCGTTACAGCGAACCGCTACAACTGAGCGGGGCTGATGTGCGCGCCTTGCAGGCCTTGTGTGCGACCGGTAGATAACCCCCGTCATTTGCTCAGCGCACAAAAAAAACCGGGCGGGGATTCCCCCGCCCGGTTTTTGCGGCTATCAAGCCGAACGTCGGCGACTAGCGTGTACCCACGCGACGCAGGTTGGCCGGCTGATAGTAGTCCGCGCCTTCATCGAAATCGAGATAGTTGAAGGCCTCGCGCTGGTCTTCCTGGTTGGTCAGACCCAGCACGATGTAACGGCGCGACTGCAGGTCGTAAATGGTTTCCTGCGCGTACGCACTGAACGGCACGTCATACAGGTTGACCGCATGGCCTTCCTGTACCCGCCACAGATCGCCGCGGTTGTCGTACACGTCCACGGCCAGAATCTGCCAGCTGTCGGGATCCACATAGAAGGTACGACGCGGATACAGGTGCCGCAGACCTTCCTTCACTGTGGCGTCAACCACGTATACCCGGCGCAGCTCGTAGCGCGTCAGATCCTGGTTGATATGCCCGGGACCGATGACATCGGACGGCTCCAGCGAGGTGTCCATCAGATCATAGCTGTTATATGGCAGATACAGGTCACGCTGACCCACCAGTTCCCAGTCGTAGCGTTCCAGCGAGCCGTTGAACACGTTGTTCTGGTCGTTGGTACGCAGGCCGTCGGCGGCCGTGCCCGGGTTGTCGTGCTCGACGTTGGGCGCCCGCCGCACGCGGCGCTGACCGGGGTTGTACACCCATGCCTGACGCGAATCGCGGGCCTGGTTCAGCGACTCATGCACCAGCAACACGCCACCGGACAAACGTGCCGGCGACAGAATGCGCTGCAGGAAGTAGAACTGCATGTTCTGCTCTTCCAGCTGTTCCGTGGTGATGCCTTCCAGGCCATACACATTGAGCAGATCCTGCTTGATGCGGATCAGACTGTGGCTGCCGTCAGAGGTCACAATGGCCTGGTTGTAGAAGAAGCTGAAAGAATCAGGGGTGTAACCCGCCTTGTGGTTCCAGATAGGGTGCTCGCCCCGGGATACCACCGGAAACGGCCAGGTGACGCCGGCGCCCGTGAGCCCGTCGGTGCCCTCCAGGTTCGCATTGCGCGCATTGCGCTCGGCCCACTCGTAGGCGCGATCCGGAAACGAGGCACTACGCCGCGTCGGATATACCGGCATCTCGTAGGTATCCGGATAAGCCTCGAACATGGCGATATGTCCCGGCGTCAGCTGATCCCGGTATTCGTCGAGATTATCCGCCGTAATCACAAACCGCCGCTGATCGTCGGCGAATGGATTCTCGTAGGTTTCACCGGCCGCAAAATCCACGCTCTGCCGCGGCAGCCCACCGTCCCACGCAGGAATAACGCCGCCCGCGCCGCCTGCGCGCTCGGAGCCCATCGGCGTAAGGCCGTTGCCCAGACGCGAGGCATTGTCCTGCGCCAGCGTCAGCGGACTGGCAAGACACAGGCCGACAATAGCGGCACCGCTTAGCAAGCCCTTGGTTTTCTGTCGCATGATCGTCTCCTCCAAAAGACAGGTAAACACACCTGTGGGTATTTAGAGGGTTGCGTCGACCGGTTGTTCCCTTGACCGGCAACCACCCCCCAAGCGGGCCATATTTTGACGAACATGGCGCACAAATCAACCCGGGAAGCAGACCGGCGTTTTCGCGTGGGCCTTGCGCGCACCGCCGCGATCTCCGCCGGAAGCCGCGTCAGCGATACTTTTCGACCGGGTCGGCAGTGAGCTATGGTGCCGTACAGGGGACCCGACACTGGAACATGCCGGGCCAATCGACAGCGCACACCCAGGGAAAGGCCCGCCGCACAACCCACATCAGCGGGGCCCGTTTATGCAAGCCAATGCCGCCACCACGCTGGCCGAAGCCCGCAAGGAAGCATACTCGACGCCTCTGGAGCAGCTCGATGTCAGCCGGCCCAGTCGCTTTCAGCACGACACCCTCTGGCCGTTCTTCGCGCGCTTGCGGGCGGAAGCGCCGGTGCACTACTGCGCCTGGAGCCCGTTCGGCCCCTACTGGTCGATCACCCGTTATGACCACATTATGTATGTGGATACGCATCATGAGCTGTTCTCGTCCGAGCCGGGCATCACCATCCTGGACACCAGCGACGAGTTCGAGCTGCCGATGTTCATCGCCATGGACCCACCGCGCCATGATGAACAGCGGCGCGAAGTCAGCCCCGCGGTGGCGCCGCCCAACCTGGCCAACCTCGAACCCCTGATACGTGAGCGCGTCTGCCGCATTCTGGATGAATTGCCGGCGTCGGAACCGTTCAACTGGGTGGAACATGTCTCCATCGAGTTGACCACACAGATGCTGGCCACCCTGTTTGACTTCCCCTTCGAGGACCGGCGACGGCTGGCCTGGTGGTCCGATGTGGTCAACGCCACACCCAAGTCCGGCCTGGTGGCATCGGAACAGGCACGGCGCGATGAACTCATGGCCTGCTACCGCTATTTCGCCGAGTTGTGGGAAGAGCGCCGCAAGCGACCGCCGGCCAACGACTTCATCTCCATGCTGGCGCACGGCGAGAGCACCCGGAACATGCCCTGGCACGAATATCTCGGCAATCTGGTGCTGTTGATTGTGGGCGGCAACGACACCACCCGAAACTCCATCAGCGGCGGGGTGCTGGCGCTCAACCAGTACCCCGACGAATACAAAAAACTGCGTGAAAACCCGGAGCTGATCCAGAGCATGGTGCCGGAGATCATCCGCTGGCAGACGCCGCTGGCTCACATGCGGCGCCGTGCCACGCAGGATACTGAACTGGGCGGGCAGCGGATCCGCCGCGGCGACAAGGTGGTGATGTGGTACGTATCCGGCAACCGCGATGCCGGGGCCATTGACGATCCCGACCGTTTCATCATTGATCGCCCCAACCCGCGCCGCCATCTTGCCTTTGGTTATGGCATCCACCGCTGCATGGGCAACCGCCTCGCCGAAATGCAATTGCGCGTGCTGTGGGAGGAGATCCTGCAGCGCTTTCGCACTGTCGAAGTGGTCGGCGAACCGGTGCGCGTGCATTCCAACTTCGTGCGCGGTTACAGCGAATTGCCGGTCAAGCTGCATCCCTGGTAGCCATCGCCCGGGGGCGCGAGTGACAAAAGTCACTGACAGTCGCACGCGCAAATTGTTTTACTGGCGCGGACACCACAACCACGCAACCACCATGCTGATCGGTAGCGCGCAATACAGCGAGCGTGGCCGCCAGCGCACAGTGATGCAAATGCACTATTGCCTGACCGGAAAATAGTCTTTGCAATGCCGGCAAGGCCGGTCAGAGCGGCTACGCCGCAAACATCAGGGGATCAACGTGCTACTGCTCGGGCAATTTCCGACACAAGAGGACCACCTGCCGCCCCAATGGCACTTCAAGCGAGCCCGCGACGCGCATGTAGAGGCACTGGCGCAAGCATGGGGACAACTCGAGACCTCCCCGCTGCAGGCCGCGGAGCGCGCCGAACAACTGTTGCCCGAGCTTGCCGGACGTGATGACCTGGCGCCCTGGCTGGCGCTGGTGACTGCGATCAGCGGGCGCATTCACACCCTGTCGCGTTTCGATACGCTTGACCCCTGCATTCGCTTTTTCACGCAGCACCGTGACACCCTGCGGGCGCCCGAAACGGTATGCCTGCATATCGACGCCTGCTTTTTCGGCGCGCTGGTATTCCGGCAGCCGGATCATCCGCGTATCAGCGTATGGGCACAGCGTTGCGAACAGGCCTTCGACAGCCAGGGCACGCCTTTCGCCCGCCTCAGCGCCGCCAACTACCTGCTGCTGTATCGCATCTGGAGCGGCAATCTGACCGGCGCCGACGCCCTCAGCGCACGCATGGGGGCCCTGCTGAGCGAAACCACCGATGTGCAGAGCCGTCTGCTGTGCTACTCGATGACCAGCATGATCCACCGGCTGTTCCTGGACCACGATACGTGTCGGGCCCGGATCGACGATGCGCTGGCGCTCGCCCGGCGCAGCGAAATCCACTTCTGGGACTCGCACCTCTACATGCAGGGCGCCTTTCTGGCGCTGAGCCGGAATAACCTCGAGGACGCCCGCGAGTGGCTCGCCTGCATGTCGCGGGCAGCGCCGCCCGAACATTATCTGGATCGTTCCGGCTATCACTACGCGCTGGCCTGGTTGCACTACCTCGACAACAGCCAGCCGCGGGCCCTGGAACATGCCGGCGAAGCCGTGCGCCTGGCAGAAAAATCGGGCGCCATTTTTCCGCAGGCGATTACCCAGATGGGCCTGGGCCAACTCAACCTGGAGCAGGGAAACGTCACCTCGGGACTGTATTACATGGGGCGGGCCCGCCGCAGCGGCCGTCGCATGCGCTCGACACGGCCGTTGCGATTCATGCGGGGCCTGGTGCAGGCGGACATCTCGCTGCGTCTGGGCATGAAAAAACGCGGCCTGCGCGCGCTCGAAAGGGCCTTGCGACTCGGCCGCGAGGAGCACTACATGAACTACGTATGGTGGCGCGGCGAACGCATGGCCGCACTGTGCGCGCAGGCGCTTGAGGCCGGCATTGAAACCACCTACGTCCGGCAATTGATCCAGCGCCGGCGCCTGCGCCGCCCGCCCACTGCCGGTCCCCACTGGTACTGGCCCCTGCGCCTGGCGGTGCTTGGCGCGCCGCATGTCGTGCTTGACGAAGAGCCGCTGGCGCCGGGACCCAAAGTGCTGGAGTTGCTGCTGGCTCTGGCCTGCCTGGGTCCGGGCGGCGACTGGGTCAGCCGCGATCGGCTGGCCGACCGCTTGTGGCCCGACAGTGACGGCGATCAGGCCCAGCGTGCCCTGGACACAGCCATCCACCGCCTGCGTCAGCAACTCGGCACCGAATCCATGATTATCAGCCGACCCGGGTTTGTAGCGCTGGATCCGGGCCAGTGCCATGTGGACTACTGGGCACTGGAGGAACGCCTGCAAAAACCGGCCATGACACCCCGCGAAGCACTTGAGCTGGTCGCACATGCCCGCGCCCTGCAGAACCCCGGACCCGAGCATCACTACCGCTTCCTGGATCCGGAGCCACTGCGCCACCGGCTGATCACGCGCATCATCAGTGCGGTGAGCCAGAACGAACTGCCGCCGGCAATCGCGCATCAGTGCCTGGAAAACCTGGTGGCCCTGATGCCTACTCATGAAACCCTGTGGCAGGCGCTGATCGAGCACCACGTGAACGCGGAGTCGCCGTTGATGGCCCGGGAAACCTGGCAGCGTTGCCGCCGCGCCCTGCTCGACCAGGCGGGCACGGAACCCTCACCGGCCACTCGCGCGCTGCTCACCCGACGACCGGATAACGGCAGGGGCGACTGAAAACACGCCTGTCACACAGTCATCACCCGGGGCAACAGGGAGTAAACGAACAGTGTGGCCAGCACCACCGTGGCGATATTCATCACCAGCCCGACGCGCGCCATCTGGGGGATAGTCACGGCGCGGCTGCCGAACACCACAGCATTGGGCGGCGTAGCCACCGGCAACATAAAGGCACACGATGCTGCCACGGCCACAGCGGTCATGAGAATCAGCGGCGGCACACCCACCGCCACCGCCAGCGCACCCATCAGCGGGATGAACAGGGTGGCCACTGCGGTGTTAGAGGTCATCTCGGTGAGCAACACGACCAGCGCCACGCAGGCGGCGATCAGCACCAGCAAGGGCACATCGGCCAGCGCTTCGAGCAGGCCGGCCACGGTGCCCGAAAGCCCGCTGTCGCTGAAACCTGCGGCCAGTGCGAACCCGCCGCCGAACAACAGCACGATATCCCACGGCACGCCGGCAGCCGTGGGCCAGTCCAGCAGGCGCCGGCGCGAGCCGTCCCCGGCGGGCAATATAAACAGGGCCAGCGCCCCGGCCATGGCAATGCTGGCGTCACTGGTCTGCTCCAGCCAGCCATCCGGCAGAAAACCGCGCGCGATCCAGCCCATTGCGACCAGCACAAAGACCGCCAGCACCCGCGCCTGCGGCGCAGTTATCGGGCCCAGTGCAGCCAGCTCGGCACGAATATGCGCGCGACTGGTGGGCAGGCGCCCCAGCCCGCGCCCCGGCGGTCCCCACGCCAGATACATCCAGGCCAGGGCGAGCATCAGCAGTGACAGCGGCAGGGCGAAGGCCATCCAGCCGGCGAAGGTAACCTCCACCCCGTGCAGATCGCTCGCCATGCCCGCCAGCAACGCATTGGGTGGCGTCCCGATCAGTGTCGCCACACCACCGATGGAAGCGGCATAGGCAATACCCAGCATCAGGGTCACACCGAAGGCCTCAGGCAAGCCGACGCCAGCCTGCCCGGCCTCCTCCCGGGCCTGGGCCAGCACCGCCAGCGCGATGGGCAACATCATCATGGCCGTGGCGGTGTTGCTGATCCACATCGACAACCCCGCCGTGGCCACCATAAAGCCAAGCAGCATACGCCGGGCATCGGTGCCGAACAGATTAATGGTGTAAAAGGCGATGCGCCGGTGCAGATCCCAGCGCTGCATGGTCACGGCGATGAAAAATCCACCCAGAAACAGGAAGACCAGATGGTTGCCGTAGTTGACCGTGACCTCGGCGGTGGGCATGACGCCAAGCACGGGAAACAATACGATGGGCGCCAGCGCAGTCGCCGCCAGCGGCAGCGCCTCGCTCATCCACCACACCGCCATCAGCAGCGCCACCATGGCCACCGCCCATTCGTCCGCGGCCAGCCCCGCCGGCGGCCCCGGTTGCGCAGGACGTGACATCGGGCAGCGATTTTGCCGGCCCCGGCGGCATGGCCGC
>SLLK01000158.1 GCA_007134115.1 Gammaproteobacteria bacterium
TACACGCGCTTCAACGCCGACTAGTTGGAGGCACCGATTGCGGTAAACGTTGCCGTAATGCTGCTGCCATCGACTGTCACTGTGCACTGCTCTACCTGACCAGGGGTCAAGCCAGTCGGGCCCGAGATATCGTAACCCGCAGGAAGATCTTGGCCCTGCAATGTCAGCCTGACGTCATCGCAACTCGCAACGGTTTCCGCATCGCCACTACCCGCAAGCGAGGCAGCATAGTTAATTGCCGCACCGGATGAAAGAGCGCCCGCGACACCTTCCGCAGCCGCCCGTTCAGCCTGATCCGACAAATCGACAAAACGGGGCACAGCCACAGCCGCCAGAATCCCGAGGATCACGATCACCACAACCAGCTCAATCAGTGTAAAACCTGCATTTCTGTTCATTGAATTCAACTCCGGACCTTGGGTGGCCGCGGCCACTGCCGGTCTTTCTGTTTTGTGTATGTATGCACCGAAACCCGCCGCAGCGGCTCGGGCATACACCCGCCGTCATACTAATCGGTCAGGTGAGGCAAAGCAACCTGAAACGTCAATTCTGTGACACAGTCTCCGTTTTTAGTTGCCAGCGCCGAACCAGCGAACGCCATAAGCGAGCAGCAAACTCACCAGCACATAGGCACTGCCCAGCGCCACTGCCGCACCCACGGTGCGTGGATACCGGTCCACCAGACGGTCCACTGGATGATGGCTGTATTCCATCGCACGCATGGCACGGCGCGACGATATCCAGCGGTTGGCCCACTGTTCAACGGGTTTGAGCAGGCTGGGCCGCAGGTACACGATCAGGCCCAGCACAAGAATGGCGAGGTGACTGATGACAAAGAACACCAGCAGCGCCTGCACAAGCATTTCCGCTACCACGGGCCGGCCCTCGCCCGACACCAGCCTGACGAACTCAGCCGTATCAAACGCCACCACAAAGCGATACAGGAAAAAAACCGCCGCGAGCATCAGCAACAAACCAAACACGCGGTGATGGCGATAGATCAAGCGTTCAGACCGGCGCGGTACTTCCGCGACGCGCAGCGCCCGCCGCAAAGACAATGTGCTGTCCGCCTTCGCCCGCAGCTGGCTTGCCCGGGCCGGGCTGACCAGCAGCAGTATCCCCACCGCCAGCGCCACGACCGCCCCCAGACCGACAAGCAGAAGGCCCCCATCCACCAGCAGGCGCAAACCTTCAGCCGCCAGGGTTTCCACTGCACGCGAGGACATCGGACACACTCCCTGCCAGATCCGCAACGCCCGGTTTAAACCGGCGTTTCCGGCTGGCCATTATTATTGATCTTGCGACTCGTCCAGGACGCCTGTCAGCGCCGGCAAGTCCATGTCTTGCCAATCATACCGGTCCGGGCTGTGTAAACGCACGCCGCTGACGCTGTCGGCACCGGGCGTAAAGTCGCCGGTAGCATCGCGATCATGGTACTCCACCAGCAGGCGCCAGCGGATACGCGGCGGCCCTTCGAGCTCGCTGTCAAAATAGCGGGGCCAGCGCACGCGGTAGACCAGTTCGCGGCTGTGGCTGTCAAAATACCAGTGGCCGCCTTCGATGGTGGCGGGGTCAGGACCGTCGAGTTCGCCCAGGTAATTCGCCGGCGGAGATTGCAATATCTCCATCGGATTGCCGCGGTGCAATTCGCCCAGCGAGGCGGCGCCATCACGCACCACGCGCTCACCCACTTCAATACCCAGAGCACTGCGCATGACGCCCACGTTGCGCGCAACACTGACTGCCTCGGCGGCGCCGCGCAACGGCAGCAGGCGGTCCATCGCCAGAGCGACAAAAACGATCACCAGAATGATGACGAGCAACAGCTCGAGGAAGGTAAAGCCATTCGGTTTCGGTCGAGTGGCTATTCTGCGCTGGCCGCTTCCAGTACTCCTTGACGGCGGCGCGTCGATCATCACCCGTTCCGACAATCGCATTAAAACGCCACCCGGGCCAGGTCCCACATGGGCAGGAACACGCCCAGCGCCAGAACCAGTACCAGCGCGCCCATGATCACGATCAGGATGGGCTCAATGCTGGCGCCGATATTCTCCAGCTCATAGGCCACTTCCTGTTCATAGAACTCGGCTGCCTCGTCGAGCATCTCGTCCACGGCGCCGGTTTCCTCGCCCACCGCCAGCATCTGCAGCACAAGGGGCGTAAACAGGCCGGTAGTCGTGGCCGTACGGCTCAATGACTCGCCACGCTCCACCCCGTTACGCATCTGCAGAATACGCTCGGCCACATATTCATTATCCACCGCCCGCGAGACCAGATTCAGCGCCTGCAGCAACGGCACACCGGAGCGGTAGGACATGGCGAAGGTGCGCGCAAAGCGCGCCAGCGTGCCGCGCAACACAATACTGCCCACCACCGGAATACGGAACTTCGCGCGATCCCAGCGATAGCGGCCTGATTCGGTGCGCACCCAGGCACGCAGCGCAAACACCAGCGCAGCCACCCCGCCCAGCACCAGGTACCAGTAGCTGCTGGCGAAATCGGACACCCCCAGGATGATGCGCGTGGGCAGGGGCAAATCGGCGCCAAATTGCGCAAACACACTGGTGAACGCCGGAATCACCACCATCACCAGCACACCGATGGCGATGGACATCGCCACCAATACGATCAGTGGATAGCGCATGGCGCTTTTGATCTGCTGGCCGGTCTTTTTCTCCAGCGTGAAGTATTCGTACAGCCGCTGAAAGGACTCCTCCAGCCGCCCGGAGTCCTCACCCACGCGCACAATGCTGACCAGCACCGGCGGAAAGACGTCCGGATGGCGGGCCAGCGAACCGGCCAGATCCCGGCCGGATTCCAGCGATTCCACCAGCTCCCCGATCACGCGGCGCAGCAATGGATTGGTTGCCGAGGCGGCGAGACTGCGCAAACCACGGGTAATCGGCACCCCGGAGCGGGTCAGCGAATACATCTGGCGGCAAAACAGTTGCAGATCGGTAATGCGCACCTTCTGGAAACCGATCTGGCGCCGCATCAATTCGCCGATATCGGTGGACGGCCTTTCTTCATGTGCCTGGATTTCCACCGGCGTAATGCCGGTATTCATCAACTGGCGCGCCACCCCGTCGCTGCTTTCGCCCTCGAGCACGCCGCTGATCAGTTCCCCCTTGTCGTTGCGACCCTTGTATTTGTACTGCGGCATGGCGATATGTTCCGTTTGTGTTCAGCGTGATTGGGGGCGCTCAGGCACTCTCGACCGGGTCCAGCTCTTCCACCAGACCGCACACCCGGATGACCTCGTCCAGCGTGGTCAGACCCTGCCCCACA
>SLLK01000247.1 GCA_007134115.1 Gammaproteobacteria bacterium
AAGCGCAGGGTCCACGGCAACAGTACATCCACCAGGATGTTCACATCATTTTCCACGGTGTTCTCCCCGAATCGTTCTTATATGTGCGTTGAGCATGGCCGGCCGTGCGGCCGGCAAGCGTGATGAGTCGTTTCGAAAGAGCGCATCATAACCCGGCCGCCACCGGAACAAAACCATCGCCTGTCTCGACAGGGGCTGTGGCCGGCGCCCGGTATCTGGCTAGTCTTCGGGTTCATAGCCCAGGTTGGGGCCCAGCCATTTTTCCATGTCCCGGAACGCCATGCCCTTGCGTGCCGCATAATCCTCAACCTGGTCCCGGAATATCTTGCCCAGGCCGAAGTAGCGACTGTCGGGATGCGAGATATAGATCCCGCTGACGGCGGCAGTGGGAACCATGGCCTTCGATTCCGTCAGGTGCAGGCCGATACGCTGTTCCACGTCGAGCAACGCCCAGATCACGTCCTTCTCGGTGTGGTCCGGGCACGCAGGATAACCGGCGGCCGGGCGTATACCCTGATAACGCTCGCGAATCAGATCCTCGTTGCTCCAGGACTCATCGGCGGCATAGCCCCAGAATTCCTTGCGCACGCGCTCATGCAGGCGCTCGGCAAAGGCTTCGGCCAGGCGGTCGGCCAGTGCCTTGACCATGATCGAGCTGTAGTCGTCGTGATCGTCCTCGAAGCGCTTGATATCTTCCTCCATGCCGATACCGGTGGTCACCGCAAAAGCGCCGATATAGTCAGGCTTGCCACTTTCCACCGGCGCAATGAAATCGCCCAGTGACTGGTTGGGCCGCCCGGCGGGTTTTTCGATCTGTTGGCGCAAATGGTGCAGGGTCACCCGTTCCTGCCGGCGATCCTCGTCGGTATAAATACGCGTGTCGTCACCCACGGCATTGGCCGGGAACAGGCCATACACACCGCGCGCGGTCAGCCACTTTTCATCGATGATGCGTTGCAGCATGGCCTTTGCGTCTTCAAACAGCTTGCGGGCCTCTACGCCGACCACCTCATCATCGAGAATCCGGGGATAACTGCCGGCAAGCTCCCATGATTTGAAAAAGGGCGTCCAGTCGATGTAGGCGGCGATTTCGTCCAGCGGATAGTCCTCAAGCACGTGGACACCGGTTTGCCGGGGTACCGCCGGCTCAAAGGCGTCCCAGTCGATAGGCGTTCGGTTGGCCCTGGCCTGTTCAATACGCAGCCATTTCTGTTTTTTCTGGCGGCTGGCGTGCTGGGTGCGCACGCGCTCGTACTCTTCGCGTATACCTTGCGCAAAGTCTTCGTAACGGGTTTCGCTGACGAGGTTGGAGGCGACCCCCACGGCGCGCGATGCATCCTTGACGTAAATCACGTCCCCTTCGTAACCGGGCGCAATCTTGACTGCGGTGTGCACGCGCGAGGTCGTGGCGCCGCCAATCATCAGCGGGCAGGTGAAGTCCTGGCGCTGCATCTCTTTGGCGACATTGGCCATTTCGTCCAGCGACGGCGTGATCAACCCGGACAGCCCGATGATGTCGGCACGGTGTTCCCTGGCGGCCTGCAGGATCTTTTCCGCTGGCACCATCACCCCGAGGTCGGTGACCTCGAAGTTGTTGCACTGCAGCACCACGCCGACAATGTTCTTGCCGATGTCATGCACATCGCCCTTGACGGTGGCCAGCAGGATGCGGCCGGCCGGCTCGTCATCGCCGCCGCCGGCCTTTTCCGCCTCGATGTAGGGCAACAGCCAGGCCACCGCCTTTTTCATCACGCGCGCGGATTTGACGACCTGGGGCAGGAACATCTTGCCGTCACCGAACAGGTCGCCGACCACGTTCATGCCGTCCATCAGCGGACCTTCGATCACATGAATCGGCCGCTCGCTGGTCTGGCGGGCCTCTTCCACGTCCTCTTCCACATACTCGGCAATGCCCTTGACCAGCGCGTGCTCAAGACGCTTTTCCACCGGCCACGCCCGCCAGCTGAGATCTTCCTTCTTCTCGCGCATGCCGGCATCCTTGACCGTTTCAGCGAATTCCAGCAGGCGCTCGGTGGCGTCGTCACGGCGGTTGAGAATGACATCCTCGACACGCTCGCGTAGCGGCGGATCAATCTCCTCGTAGACCTCCATCTGGCCCGCATTCACGATGGCCATATCCATGCCCGCCTTGATGGCGTGGTAGAGAAAGGCCGAATGCATGGCCTCGCGCATGGTGTTGTTGCCGCGGAAGGAGAACGACAGGTTGGACAGGCCCCCGGAGACCCGCGCCCGGGGCAGATTCTGCTTGATCCAGCGGGTGGCCTCGATGAAGTCCACCGCGTAGTTGTTGTGCTCATCTATGCCGGTGGCCACGGCGAAGATATTGGGATCGAAGATAATATCCTCGGGCGGAAAGTCCGCCTGCTCCGTGAGCAGGCGGTAGGCCCGCTCGCAGATGGATATCCGGCGCTCGAAGGTATCCGCCTGGCCATCTTCATCAAAGGCCATGACCACCGCAGCGGCGCCATACAAGCGGACCTTGCGCGCTTGCTCCAGAAACGCCGCTTCGCCTTCCTTGAGCGAGATAGAATTGACGATCCCCTTGCCCTGAACGCGTTTGAGCCCCTCCTCGATAATCTCCCATTTGGAAGAATCGATCATGATGGGCACGCGCGAGATATCCGGCTCGGCCGCCACCAGGTTGAGGAAATCGATCATCGCCTGCTGTGAATCCAGCATGCCCTCATCCATGTTGATGTCGATCACCTGGGCGCCATTTTCCACCTGGTCGCGGGCCACCTCCAGGGCGGTATCGAAGTCGCCTTCCTTGATCAGCCGTTTAAAGCGTGCCGAGCCGGTGACGTTGGTCCGCTCGCCGATATTGATGAACAGCGAATCGGACTCGACGTTGAAGGGTTCCAGGCCCGACAGGCGCAACGCCGGCGGCCGCTGCGGAATTTCCCGTGGTGGCAGGTCGGCAATGGCCTCGCGGATGGCGGCAATATGCTCGGGGGTGGTGCCGCAGCAACCGCCGACAATATTGATGAAACCACTGCCCGCAAACTCGGCGATCAGCGGGGCCATATATTCGGGCGGCTGGTCGTACTCACCGAATTCATTGGGCAGGCCGGCATTGGGGTGAGCGGAAACATGGGTATCCGCAATGCGCGACAGCTCCTGCACGTAGGGCCGCAGTTCCTCGGCACCCAGCGCGCAGTTCAGGCCCACAGAAAACGGCCGCGCATGACGCACCGAGTTCCAGAACGCCTCGGTGGTCTGGCCGGAGAGGGTGCGCCCGGAGGCATCGGTGATGGT
>SLLK01000273.1 GCA_007134115.1 Gammaproteobacteria bacterium
AGAGGAGTCAGGAACATGCCACTGCGGAGAAAATAAGTAAAGAGCTCTCTTCAAAGTTTGAAGAGATGGTTAACGGTTCCGATTCAGAACTAGACCGAAGACTGTTTGATTTGGAAGGAAAGAAGGTCAGGGAGAGGTACCGGCGCTATGTCTTGAGTGGAACTGCTGGAGTTCTGGTCGGCTCGGGCGCTGTAGGGACCGCTTTAGGAAATCTTTCTAGTTGGTTTGACGAAAGCTCACTTGATGTTGAAAAGACATCCGAAGTTCCGGACAGTGAAACTGAAGGGGGTTTTGGTACTTTACCCGAAGATGACGGTGTTGAGCCGGAGTTGGCCCCTGAAGCACCTGAAACTCCCGAAGATATAGTAGATGATGAACTTGAAGGAGGAGTCTCAGATGATCCTCCTGTTAAGGAGGGCACCTCTTACGGTGAACTCGGTAAGGATCCGGTATATGAGAGTACTATGGATACTACAGTACCTCCCTCCGCCCCCGAATCAACCCTTGAACCGAAGAACTTCGCAACCGAGATAAAGTCAGGCTGGTCCATCTGGAGCACTACCGAGAGTATCCTAAGAGAGAACTACGGAGACCGTTTTGAGAGTATGAACGAGGGACAGAGAACGCATCTGATAGATCAGATCAAGAATGAGATAGCTAAAGACCCGTCCAGATTCGGTCTCGAAGGAGTAACCGATATCGACAGAGTACAGGCCGGTCAGACACTCGACCTCTCTTCCATAATGGACAGCGGTACCATTGATAAGATGTTCGAGTCATCCGACAGTCTCAGCCAAGAGGCGATAGACAGCATAGTTTCAAACAACGAGACCATAGCCGAGTGGGTAAGCCAGAACCCCAATGCACCTCTGACCACAGAGAGAGTGGAGTCTATTCTATCGAGTGATACCGGAGGCACACCTTCACCCTCAGGAGTCGAAGAAGCGATCGGAAGCGAAGTTTCACCTGTTGAGACAGTAATGGAGAGGTACAACATCGCCGAAGGTAACGAAGAGGCGGTTGAGAGAATACTCAACGGCTTGGAGAACAGTGACCTTGAAGAACCTTCGAAACGGGCTCTAATGGATCTGTACTTCGAGAACTGGAACGCTGACATACCGCAAGAGAGAACTGAGGAGGTTCTTGGCGGTTTCTTTGGTGATCAGTACGACAAACTCAAAGACTACTTCGGAGACGCCAGAGAGATAACCAGAGATGAGTCCGGAAACACGGTTATAACCCTTAGTAGGACCGGTCGGATAGACTGGAATGATTGGCGTGTCATCGTATCACCCAATGGAACTGTGGACGTTAAGGGTCCTCTGGGGTGGGGTATGGATGAGATGCCTATCGAAGAGGGATCTTTGGATGAGGTCAGGAACTATATATCTACATATATAGATAGAATGCAAGAAGAACCACAACCTTAAAGAGTTAAAATTACAAAACTAATCTATACATTATGAATGAAGAACAAAAGAACCAAATACTGGAAGAGTTCGATCTAAAGGACCTTCCGGAGGAAACACAGACAAAGATGATCGAAGTAATGACCGAGTCCCTGCTTAAAAGGATAACTCTCCGTATCTTGGAGACACTCTCCGAAGAAGACCGAGTCGAGTTTGAAAAGGTGAAGGAACAGGAGGACGGTGACAGAACCGAGGAATTCCTGAGAGAGAAGATACCTGAATATGATGAACTCGTTGAAACTGTTTCTCGTGATTTCAAGGAGGAGATGAAGGGGCACATTAGTGAACTTAAGCGGGGAATGAGTGATGTTTGAGGTCATTCCGCGGTCGACAGTCGGCTGTTAGGTTCCGGTTTTATATAGAAAAGAATGGAGACACTGATTTTTCAAAAGGTTAACAGTTTAGCCGGTTGGCATGGTGTTTTGGATGCTACATTCATCTTCTTTGCTTTCCCGTTCCCTTATCTGGTCATGCTTGTGGTGGCCGCCGCTCTTATAGTTCCCGCTTACTTTGTACCCAATGTTAGAGAGAGAACCGTTCGGATAGCTATTTTTATCGGTCTGATGTCAGCTTTTTTGGCACGATATTTGGTAAAAGACATAATAGTTATCTTTTACAATTCACCCAGGCCTTTTGATGTACTCGATAGCGTGAACCAGTTGATAATGCATAGCAGTATGGAGTCTTTCCCCTCAGGTCACGCCATCTTCTTTTTTACTTTGGCCACCGTTTTAATCTTCTATAGTAGGGGTTTGGGGGTCTTCGTCATTGTCTCTTCGATCCTTATTTCGTTCTCAAGAATTGCAGCCGGAGTACATTGGCCCACCGACGTTATCGGAGGTGCTTTATTGGGTGTTGCTATAGGAATGATAACGTACTCTCTTTTGACAGTTCTCGGTTTCGCTGGACGTAAAACCATTGGAGCGGTTTTCGGTGTAAAGAAGGATTAGAAGCCTGTCCTTAGAGTGGCCAGAAATATAGAATTAAAGGCACAGAGGTTATCACTATTAGTATCTCTAAAGGCAAACCGACGCGCAAATAGTCTTTAAGGGTGTATCCGCCAGCTTCTAGTACCAAGGTGTTTGATTCATGTCCAAAAGGTGTTAGGAACACCGAAGTTACCCCTACGGCTACCGCCATCAAGAATGGGTCTACGGAAACACTTAAACCGGAAGCTACAAAAAGAGCTATAGGAGCCATAATAACGGCGGATACAGTGGCGTTAACGAAGTTGGCCAGAACTATTGATATTATCAGGACCAATACTACCAAAGTTGCCGGTGTAAAGAGGTCGGAATAAGACAGCAGAATCGATGCCAAAAGATCAGCTCCTCCCGATTCTTGGAGGCCGATGCCCAGCGTTATCATTGACCCTATCAGAATGATCACCGGCCACTGAATACTGTTGTAAGCCTGTTTCAGGGAGACCAGGTTGGTGACTATCATAATGAACGCTGCCGTGAGAAAAACCAACTCAACCGGCACGGATGTTAGTGTGGCGGTTAGAATTGCTCCGATAAAGACCGTGAGCGCGAAAGGTATGGTCGTTTTCTGTCCAAAGGTCAGTTCACGTTCAGCTAAGGGATAGCAATGTAAGTCGTTTATAGAGTTATGAATACTTTCCTTTCTGCCGTGCAGAAGAATGACGTCACCCGACTGGAAGTGTATATCGGTCAGCGGTGTCTGTATCTGTGATCCGGCTCTGGATACAGCCAATAGATTGACCCCGTAACGAAGTGATAGCGGGATCTCGTCCCACTTCTTTCTGACGATGGATGAGA
>SLLK01000105.1 GCA_007134115.1 Gammaproteobacteria bacterium
CACGATTGCCGAAGTGGACGCCAAGGGCGCACGCATTGATCTCGGCGACGGGGTGGAAGGTTACCTGCGTGCAGCGGACATCTCGCGTGAGCGGGTAGAAGATGCCCGCACTGTGCTCAAGGAAGGCGAGGCTATTGAGGCCAAATTCGTCGGCATGGACCGCAAGAATCGTGTGGTGAGCCTGTCCATCAAGGCCAAGGACGTTTCCGAAGAGAAGGAAGCGCTGCAGGATTACAGCCGTGGTAGCAACAGCAGCCAGGGCGGCGGCGCTGCAACGCTCGGTGACTTGCTCAAGGAAAAGATGTCCGAGAAAAAGGACGAGCAGTCCTGACAGTCAAAAAGGTCCGGGCGGACGATTCACAGTCGGCCCGGGCCTTTTCTTCCATAAGGATACGAACAAGCGATGACCAAATCCGAGCTGATTGACCGAATCGCCCGGCGACAGGGACATCTGGCGCACAAGGATGTTGAGCTGGGAGTCAAGACGCTGCTGGAGATGATGAGCACGGCACTGGCTGACGGCGAGCGTATAGAAATACGTGGTTTTGGCAGTTTCACCCTGCATCATCGTCCGCCGCGTATTGGCCGCAATCCCAAGACGGGTGCGCCTGTCGCGCTGGCCAGCAAGTACGTGCCGCATTTCAAGCCCGGCAAGGAATTGCGTGAACGGGTCAACAAGGGTGCCTCCAGTCCCATCCGCTGAAGGGCGCAACACCCGGTGTTTTCCTGATGACCTCGGACTTGTCTGACAGGAGGTTCCGGTGCGCATCCTGAAATGTCTGCTCTTGTTACTGGTGGCGGTGATCGGGGTCAGCTTCGCCTGGCTCAATCCGGATACCGTCAACTTCCACTATTATTTCGGCACGGCCGAAATCCGTCTTGCCTGGTTGCTGGTGCTGTTCCTGACCGCCGGCTGGGTGCTGGGCCTGCTGACCATCCTGCGCAGCGCACTGGCGCTGCGGGCCCGTCTGTTTCAGGCCGAGCGCAAAATTCGGTTGACGGAGCGTAGCAAGGGCGGTTAGGCCGGTTGTCGCGGTTGCCCCGGTGGGCCGTGGACGGTAGTTGCGGCCCATGGCTGCCTGGTGTCACGTCCTCGGCTTCCCCGTCATGATGTGTTCGCCAAACGATTCACCGGCGTTGTCGCGGGCTGTCGCGGCAGAGGGCCGCGCATGACCTTTGCGGCACGTCGGGGCAGCTTGCAGGCCGGGCATACTGTTGATATGTTATATGGGCATCGCGTCGCTGACGCGGTGACTGGGTGCGGCGCCTTGCGCCGGTCCGGGCAGGGACGCCGCGGAATCAAACCTTCCACATGGAGGTGTACATGTACTATCTCAAATCCCTCTTGCTGGCAGCGGTGCTGCTGTTTGCTCCAATGGTCGGCCTGGCCGGCGGCGTCAATATCAATACCGCCGATGCCGACACCATAGCCGAGTCGCTGACTGGCGTGGGGCCGGTCAAGGCCGAGGCTATCGTGGAGCATCGTGAGCAAAACGGTGCTTTCGAAAGTGCCGAGGATTTGCTTGAAGTGCATGGCATCGGCGCCGGGACGGTCGATCCCATTCGGGACGATATACGATTCTCGGACGAGAGCTGAGCCACTACAAGGCCCCCGTCAGGGGGCCTTGTTGTTTGTGCGCAGCAATTGCAGGGACCGGGTGATGAGGGACTGCGCGCGCCTGCCATGAAAATGCCATCCACGCGTTGCTACAATGCGCGACTGGTCTCGCCACGCCTCACAGGAGTTGGTCCCTGACATGAATGCTGACAGTGCTCTGCCGCCGGTGCGCAAGGCGGTCTTTCCGGTGGCCGGTCTGGGTACACGCTTTCTGCCCGCCACCAAGGCGAGCCCCAAGGAAATGCTGCCGGTGGTCGACAAACCGCTGGTGCAGTATGCCGTGGAGGAAGCGGTGGCCGCCGGTGTGGAGGTGCTGGTGTTCATCAATGGCCGTAACAAGAACTCCATTCCCGACCATTTTGACAAGGCCTATGAGCTGGAGAAGGAGCTCGAGGCCCGCGGCAAGCAGCAGATGCTTGAAGTGGTGCAGGGCATTGTGCCCGATCATGTGTCCTGTGTTTACATCCGCCAGGCGGAGGCACTGGGGCTCGGGCACGCAGTACTGTGCGCCCGTCCGGTCGTCGGTAATGAGCCGTTCGCGGTGTTGCTGGCCGATGACCTGATTGACGGCAAGGGAACCCCCTCGCTGAGCCAGATGGTAGAAATGCATGCACGCCATGGTTGCAGTGTGCTGGGCGTGGAAGAGGTCGATGGCCCCGATATCAGCCGTTACGGGGTGGTGGCTACGCAACAGGATGACGGCGATACGGCCAGCGTCACCGGCATCGTCGAGAAGCCGCCGCATGCCGAGGCGCCGTCCAATCTGGGTGTGGTCGGCCGTTATATACTGACCCCGCGTATTTTTGATCTGCTGGAACGGGTGCCACGTGGCTCGGGCGGTGAATATCAGTTGACCGACGCCATTGCCGCGCTGCTCGAGTACGAAAAAGTGCTGGCGTATCGCTTTCGTGGCAAGCGTTACGACTGTGGCAGCAAACTGGGCTATTTGCAGGCCACGGTGGAGTACGCACTCAAGCATCCGGAATTGCATGAGCCGTTCCGTGACTACCTGCGCGATGCGATCGACAACGGGCTGCTGCGCGAGGACTGATCTGCAGCCGGCTCGCAGGTCGGCATGACCGTCTGCAAGGCACGGCGCCCGGCTCTGGCCCGGTGGTTGTTGCTGCGTTACAGTGCGATATTGATACGGCACAGGGGGGGCGCACGCGCATGTCCAATTACGGTCTGGATGTTCAGCTGGAAGTCTACGGGGGCGCATTTCCCGAAGACGAACCGAAAATCTTCAGCTTCGATGAGTGGGAGCGCCAGGCGCGTGAAAAGCTTGAGCCCGGCCCCTACTGGTATGTTGCCGGTGGCGCCGGCGGCGGCCTGACCATGCAGGCCAATCGCGATGCCTTCGCCGGTTACGAGGTCTGGCAGCACATGCTGCGCGAGGTCGAGGACCGGGACCTTGGCGTGGAGGTGCTGGGCACCCGTTCGGCCGGACCGTTCATGCTGGCGCCTATTGGTGTGCAGGGTATTCTGCACGACGAGGGGGAAAAGGCCTCCGCGCGGGCGGCGGCGGCGATGGGGGTGCCCTTTACCCTGAGTACGGTGTCGTCCTTCAGCATCGAGGATATTGCCGCCGAGATGGGGGATGCGCCGCGCTGGTTCAAGCTGTATCCCGG
>SLLK01000041.1 GCA_007134115.1 Gammaproteobacteria bacterium
AAATCCCCGGATCGCTGGCATTGGGCGGATAATCGATATCGCCAGGATCGGGCGAAAACCCCTCCGGCTCTTCGGCAAAAGCTTCGGCAAACGAACCAGCCACAAACGCCGCCACCCCTGCAGACTCTTCGGGACTGATACCACTGCTGCTGCCACCACCGCAGCCTGCCGCTACCAGCGCACCGCCACTGAGCAACACCGCCAGCAACATGCGCAGCTTGACTGAAACTGTACCTCGTATATTTTCCATGACCCACCTCGCCCACAATTGGATTGATCGATATTCGGGAAAAACGTTTTCCTCAGGCGAGATGTATCACGGGCTACCTTACATTCACCTTACAGGCAGGCTGTTGCCACGGGTTCATCGCCGGCATCCCGCACACCGTGGCGCCGTCAACGCCAACTTGACGCCGGCGGCCACTTGGCAAGCCACTCTCGCCCCGCCCGGCAAGATGCGCTACGCTCAGGGAAAGACTGCAAGGGGGAGACTCATCATGAAGCAGAAAAGCCTTTCAATTCGTGCATTGGCCCTGACGGTTGTCGCGGGCGTTTTACTTGCCACCACAGGCTGCGCGGAAGTCGAGGAACGCGCAGAGGCCCCGGGCGTGGACTGGGAACAGAAAATACTCTATGTCGGCGCCCTGAACGATGAAAGCGGCCCGGCGGCACCCATGGGTCGCCCGTTTGCACTGGGCCTGCGCACCCTGGTGCACCAGATCAACGCCGGGGAGAGCGATCTGCTGCCCGAGGGCTGGCGGGTACGCCTGGTGGAACGCGACCACGGCTACAATCCGGAACGGGCGGTGGCTGCCTTCCATGAAACGCATGAACAGGTGCTGTTCTACCTGCAGATTTTCGGCACCCCCAACGTGCTGGCCGTACGTCCCCTGCTTGAGGAACACAACATCGTTGCTTTTCCGGCCTCCGGCTCATCGCTGATGGCCGAGCATGAGTACACGCCGCCGGCAGGCGCTTCGTACCGGGTCGAGGCCATGCGGGCGATGGATTTTATCGTTGACGAATTCGGCGCCACCGAGGACCTGCGGGTCGCGGTGGTCTACCAGCAGGACGACTATGGCATGGATGGCTATGAAGGCTGGCTCGCCGCGGCACAGCACTACGGCATCGAGATCGTCACCGAGCAGGCTTATCAGCCCGGCCAACAGGACTTTACCGAGGTCGTGGCAGGGCTGATTGAAGCCGACGCCGACGCGGTGTTCCTGGCCACACTGCCCACGGCCACCGCCACGATTCTGGGCACTGCGCTGCAGGAAGATTATCTGCCCACCTGGATCGGCAACGCCCCGGCCTGGTCGGATCGTTTCTTCGACCGCCGCGCGCTGCCCGCGCCACTGCTCGAACACACCTACTTCGTCGCCAGCGGCCCTTTTTGGGGTGAAGAGATCCCCTTTGTCGAGGACTTTATCGAGGGTTTCGAGGCCTACACACGCGGGCGCGTGCCTCCGGACACCTACGTCCTGGCCGCCTATGTCGCCGCCCAGGTGCCGTTTGCAGCCTTCCGGCAAGCGCTGGAGAATGACGATGTAAGCCGCGAGGGTTACCTGCGGGCACTGCGCGGTATCAGCGATTTCGACCTCGACGGCGCCCTTCCGGAGCCGCTCGATTACACGCGGTTCCCGTATATGCCGGCGGTGCAAAGCCGGGTGCTGCAGGCCGACCTGGATAACCGCAGGTTCACCGTCGTCAGTGATTACCAGGCGCCACGCGGCCTGACCAACAGCCCTGATTGAGCGGCATGCTGAGTCAGCAAGAACTCGCGGCACTGCGGGCGCAACTGGAACAACGCCTCGCGGCGCTGCAGGGCCATGCCGAACACCGCCGCACGGCCACGGCCACAGTGGAACTGGACCAGACCCGTACCGGACGCCTGTCGCGCATGGACGCGCTGCAGGGCCAGGCCATGGCCCAGGCAACCGAGGCACGGGCCGGTGTGGAGGCGCGCCGTATCGTGGCCGCTTTGAGACGACTGGATGAGGGTACCTACGGCGATTGCCTGGAATGCGAGGAACCCGTTGCGCCCGGTCGCCTGCAGGCCAATCCGGCCGTCCCCGTATGCATCAACTGCGCGCGCCGGGCCGAAGAATCCTGATTGACGCCGCACCCGTCGGTCGCTAGCCTCCGGGCTTACACCGTCATTCGGGAGCGCGCGCATGTCTGCCAACGGGTCCGTAGAACCCACCGAACATCATCACCAGGTGAACGGCGTAGAGCTGTGCTGCTTTGAATGGCCCGGAGCGAAGGAGCGCGCGCAGGAACCGACGGTGCTGCTGGTCCATGCCACCGGCTTTCATGCCCGTTGCTGGGACCAGGTGGTGGCCCACCTGCCGGGGCGACACATCTATGCGGTGGATATGCGTGGCCATGGTCGCAGCGAGAAAACCGGCCCCTTCACCTGGGACACCTTTGGTCGCGACCTGGCCGAACTGGTGGCCACACTGAAACTGCACGACGCCGTCGGCGTGGGGCATTCCATGGGCGGACATTCGCTGGTGCAGGCCGCCGCTGCGCACCCCGACGCCTTTCGCCACCTGCTGCTCATCGATCCGGTGATCATGGCGCCGGAGACTTATAGTGGCGCACCGGCCTGGCCCGAAGGCACAGAGCACCCCACCGCACGGCGGCGCAACCAGTGGTCCTCATGGCAGGAAATGGTCCAGAGTTTCCACGACCGCAAACCGTTCGTGGTTTGGGATCCGGCGGTGCTCGAGGACTATTGCCGCCACGGCCTGCTGGCGGCCGCGCCCGACGAGGGCTACGTGCTGGCCTGCCCGCCGCAGGTGGAAGCCTCCATCTACATGAACAGCACCGGCACCGACATCTACCCCCTGGTCGACACGCTGGCCACCCCGGTGACGGTGATTCGCGCCCGCGAACCGGCCACCGACCGCGACATCATGGATTTCTCCAATTCCCCGACCTGGCCGCAGCTCGCGGCGCGTTTCCCGCACGGTCGGGACCTGCATCTACCCGAGCTCACCCACTTCATTCCCATGGAGGCCCCCGCCCGGGCGGCCGGGTACATCCAGACGCCGTCGTTGACCTGATTCCGCCCCCCCCCGACGACCCTGTGCATCACGCCAAACAAGGCCTTGCTGCTTGTAACGGGCGGCGAGGTCACCGGCTGAGCGCGTCTCCCGCCCCGTAATTGGCTATCCCGCACCCCGACAGGGGCTCGCCTCAACACCCGCCTTCGGCACCTGACACGCTCATCCGGAAAAC
>SLLK01000382.1 GCA_007134115.1 Gammaproteobacteria bacterium
CGGCGCCAGCGCCTCGATCTGATCCAGCGTGATTTCATCGTTGCGGTGCACCAGCACTTCGGCACCCAGCTCCTGCAGGTATTGCACCAGGTTCCAGGTAAAGCTGTCGTAGTTGTCGATCATCAATACCCGGCTCATTGCGCGCCCCCGTTGTTTGCGCTGGATGTCAGCGACAGCCCGCTGAGCACCATATTCACGGCGCTGAAGATCGCCCTGCCCTTGTTCATGGTTTCCTTCCATTCCAGCGCCGGGACGGAATCGGCAACCACGCCGGCGCCGGCCTGAATGTAGAGGCGGTTGTTGCGGATCACTGCGGTGCGAATCGCAATGGCGGTGTCCATCTCGCCGTTAAAGCCGATATAGCCGACGGCGCCGCCGTAGACGCCGCGCTTGACCGGCTCCAGTTCGTCGATGATTTCCATGGCGCGGATCTTGGGCGCGCCGGACAGCGTACCGGCGGGAAAAGTGGCGCGCAGGGCATCCATCGGCCCCAGGCCGGGCTGCATCCGGCCACGCACGTTGGAGACGATGTGCATGACGTGCGAATAGCGCTCCACCGTCATATTCTCGGTGACTTCCACGCTGCCGATCTCACTCACCCGGCCCACATCATTACGCCCCAGATCAATCAGCATCAGATGCTCGGCGCGTTCCTTGGGATCGGCCAGCAGGTCTTCCTCCAGCGCCCGGTCCTCGGCCTCGGTGGCGCCGCGGTGACGGGTGCCGGCGATGGGCCGCACAGTAATCTCGCCGTCCTCCACCCGCACCAGAACCTCCGGCGAGGCGCCGACAACATGGTGATCACCCAGATTGAGGTGGAACATGTACGGCGAGGGGTTGAAGCAGCGCAGGGCACGGTAGAGGTCCAGCGGCGCGGCACGGTAGGGCGTGGTCATGCGCTGCGAGGGCACCACCTGCATTACATCGCCATCGACGATGTACTGCTTGATACGCTCCACGGCCGCCTCGTAGCCCTGCTGCGTGAAGGCCGATTCAAAGGCCGGTTCCTCGCCCCGCGTGGCATCGCCGCTGAGCGCACGCGGGGCGCTGAGCGGCTCGCGCAAGCGGGCAATCAGCGCATCCAGCCGGGCATGGGCGGCTTCCAGCGCCCCGGCCTCGCCGGTATCAGCGTGGGTCATCAGGTAGAGCCGCCCGCTGATATTGTCGAAGGCGAGCACGTCGCGCGACACCATCAGCAGGATATCCGGCGTGCCCAGCGGATCGGGCTTGTCGCGGCCGGCTTCCAGGCGCGGTTCGATCAGGCGCACGGTGTCGTAGCCGAAGTAGCCGACCAGGCCACCGGTAAAGCGCGGCAGGCCGGGCACCGGCGCGACATGATAGCGGGCGCGGAAGTCCTCGATGAAGGCCAGCGGATCAGCGGCTTGCTGTTCCTCCACCACCTTGCCGTTTTCGCTCACCGTGACGTGGTGGCCGTACACCTGCAGCACGGTCTCGCAAGGCAGGCCGATGAATGAATAACGGCCCCATTTTTCGCCGCCAACCACGGACTCAAACAAATAGGAATACGGTGCATCCGCGAGCTTGCAGTAGGTGCTCAACGGGGTATCAAGGTCGGCGAGAATCTCCCGCATGACCGGGACCAGGGTATAGCCCTGGCGGGCGTATTCGTCGAATCGGGACTGCTGCATGATCGGTCTCCGCAAAACATGGACAAGGGCATGAACCAGCGCGCGCCTCCGCGGGCGCGGCAGTGCTTACATGCGCCATCGCCACGCTTGCGGACGCGGGGCCGGCAGGAGCCTCGGCAAAAGGTTGTGTTTACTCATCACGCAGCCTTGCTGAGCAGTGTGCGAAGTTCGGACAGCTGATCAATAACGGCATCCGGGCCGCACTCCCGAATATCCCTGCCGTGGTTATAACCATATGTGACCGCAATGACAACACATCCGGCCGCCCGACCGGCGTTCACATCATTGGCGGAGTCGCCCACCATCACGGCATTCGCGGGCAGCACATCCAGCATTTTCAGAGCATGCAGCAACGGCGCCGGATCGGGCTTTTTCTCCGTCACGCTATCGCCGCCAACCACCGCGCGGAAATAGTGATGCAGGTTGAGCGCCTCGAGCAGCGGCCCGGTAAACCGCATCGGCTTGTTGGTCACGCAGCCCAGGGCGACCCCGTTGTCGACCAGGCAAGCCAGGGTTTCACGCACACCGGGATACACCCGCGTACGTGCTGCCAGGCCGCGCGCATAATGGTGCTGGAAGCGCTCGAACGCGCGCCGCCGGAGCGGCTCGTCAACGCCATCGTCGCTGCCCCCGGTCAGGGCGCGGGTGACCAGCGCCGCCGCGCCATCGCCGACCCAGTCGCGAATGCGCGTCTCCGGCCAGGCTGCCAGGCCACAATCACCCAGCGCGGCATTTATCGCGGCGGCCAGATCCGGCACGCTGTCGACCAGCGTACCGTCGAGATCGAACAGGACCGCATCCGGACGCGCAACAGGTTTCATCAGGAGACCTTGTCGAGCTGCTTGCGCATCGCGGCTACAGTGGCAGCGTAATCACCGGAACCGAATACAGCAGACCCCGCGACGAAGGTATCCGCGCCGGCCTCGGCCAGCTCGGCAATATTGTCCAACCGCACGCCGCCATCCACTTCCAGGCGAATATCGTGGCCACTGTCATCAATCAGCCGGCGCACACGGCGCATCTTGTCCAGCGCGCCGGGGATGAACGCCTGACCGCCAAATCCGGGATTGACGGACATCACCAGAATCAGGTCCAGGCGCGCCATCACATGATCCAGATAGTGCAGCGGCGTAGCCGGATTCAGCGCCAGGCCGGCACGGCAACCCTGATCACGGATCAGTTGCAGGCTGCGGTCCAGGTGATCGGTGGCTTCGGGATGGATGGTAATGATATCCGCCCCGGCCGCGGCGAACTCGGGAATCAGCCGGTCCACCGGCTTGACCATCAGGTGCACATCAATGGGCGCACGCACCCCGTATTTGCGCAGAGCCTCACAAACCATCGGCCCCATGGTCAGATTGGGCACATAATGATTATCCATGACATCAAAATGCACCATGTCCGCGCCCGCCTTGAGCACGCTGTCGACTTCTTCGCCCAACCGCGCGAAGTCGGCCGACAAGATAGACGGCGCAATCAGATAATCGCTCATGCCATGGATCCCCTGCCCGTAACAGCGCGATATGGTAGCAGAACGGCGCGGCTGTGGTGACGGACTCGCCGCTGTGCACTGACCTAGCCGTCAAAG
>SLLK01000248.1 GCA_007134115.1 Gammaproteobacteria bacterium
ACATAGTCGACGTGCCCGCGAAAATCGGCAATATCACGGTTTTCGCTGGCCCGGTTCAGATACACCCGGGCAACGGGCGCCAGTTCAAGGGGGCGATCAAACGCCTGTACCCGCCATAGCGGCCGCACAAAAGCACGATTCATGCTGCGCGATGTATCCCCGGCCTGGCCGTTGGACTCGTGTACCACGCCGTAACGCCACTCGGCGGGAAGCAGCGGGTCATCACTGCCTGCCACTTTCTGGAACAGTGACGGCTTGTAACTGGAATCCTCGAACGGCGCGGATTCCTCTTCAAGATTCCACAGCGAGGTCTGGGTATAGCTGAAGTACATGCGCTGTAACCACGGCAGGCGACTGCCCAGGCGGCCGTCCACATCGAAAACACGGTACTTGAGGCTGAGCTGGAAGCGTGCCTTGATGTCGTCGCTGCCCCCCACCACGAAGTACATGGGCTCATCCACACTCAATACCGGATCCGTGAGCGGGTCTGCAGCCGGCTGCGGCGGGTCTTCCTCCGGCTCCACGCCGTGGGCCGCCTTTGCAAACACCAGCACCGCCATGCACAGCAGCACGGCGCGCCGCACGCCCGGCCACCCGCCGGCCCGGGCTTGACAACAGCCCCTACCTACCAGAAGATAGATTTTATGGATACCCGCGAAACAATCCTTGATACGGCCGCCGGACTGCTGCAAACGCGTGGTTACAACGGCTTCAGCTTTCAGGACGTCGCCGATCGCGTCGGCGTCCGCAAGCCCAGTCTTTATCATCATTTTGCGTCCAAGGAAGCGCTTGGCCTCAGCATTGTCCGTCGCGCCATCGCCGGCTTCGAAGAGTTCATGCGCCAGGTGAGTGGGCAAGGCGCCAGATACCAGCTGGAATCCTGGTTCCGACTTTACCAGATACACATTACGCCCGGACGAATGCTTTGTGCAGCCGGCGGCATCATCACCGCCGGCGATACAGCCAGCGACGCGCTGCGCGCGCGGGCCAGACATCTGCTGGACACCCAGCAGCACTGGCTGGAACGTGTCTGCGTGGAAGGCGGCTGGGCCGCTGAAGGGAGGGATGCGCAGCAGCTGGCAACGTGGCTGCTGACCAGCGTGCAGGGCGCATTGCTGGTGAGTCGCGTCTATGGCGACGCGCGGGCTTTTGACAACACCCTGGGCTTCATACGGCAACAGCTTTCGCTTTGATTCTTTTTGCCCCTGACACCTACCTATCGATTGGTTGTTTTTACTACAGGTGGACATGACGATGAAAAACAGCTTCCGACTTCTCGTATTGCGCGTGCTATCCAGCCTGTTCCCCAATTACTTCGGGGCCATCGGCGCAAAACACTTCCTCACCCCGGCAAGACGCCACCACGGGCAACGCTGGCGACCGATGTTCGAGCGACTGGAACGTACCACGGTGGACACTGGCGAAACCGCGTTCCCCCTGTGGCGCGGGGGAAACGGACCCCGGGTATTGCTGATTCACGGCTGGGAGCATGATCACGACGCAATGGGCGCCTTCGTGGAACCACTGCTGGCCGGCGGCTTCTCAGTGGCGGCACCGGACCTGCCCGCCCACGGCCAGGCGCCGGGCCATCGGGCCCCCGTGCCGACGCTGGCGGCGGCTGTTGCGGCAGCCGCCGGCGATGCCCCGCTGACCGCCGTCATTGCCCACTCTGTAGGCGCCGCCGCCACGGTGAGGGCCCTGGGCCAGGGTGGGATCGCGCCACGCGCGCTGGTACTGATCGGCTGCCCGCAGGGTGCCGGTGCGCAGTCGGCGGCCCAGGCGCGGGCCGCCGGACTCGGTCAGCGGGCCATCAGGCGCATGCACACAATCATTGAAAGCCGCCTGGGGATACCACTGGAGTCACTGCGGGTCGACCGGGACCTGCTCGCCGCAAGTGTGCCCACGCTGCTCGTCCACACGCGGGATGACCCGGTGGTGTCCTTCAGCGCCGCGGAACACAATGCGGCCCACAACCCCGTGGTGAAACGCCTGACCCTCGACACAGGGGGGCATAACCGGCCGCTGAGCGATCCCCGGGTAATCGCTGCAGCCGTCGATTTCGTCACGTGCGCAGAACAACAAGACCAGAAAGTTGCACAGCAGTATCGTTAGTGATAAAAGAGTAAAGGTGATACGTTTTATAATAACGTATCATTCCATAATAATAATACCTTTATGAGAGAAAACAACGGATGCGCGCAATGATGCATCCAGGAGGAGAGAAAGATGTTCAAGGGAATAAATACCACCGTCAGCGCCTGGCTGACAGCACTGCTGCTGGCGCTGGCCAGTAGCGCGGCACTGGCCTTCAATCCGGGCGGTCCAGCCGACGGCGAAACCGGCAGCAGCACCACCGGCACCGGTTTCCCGGGCGTCAGCAGCTTTGCTGCATCCGGGCCGTATTCCACGACCACGGACTCCATCGGCGGCGGTTGGTTCAGCGCCAGCTGCACCATTTTCCGGCCTGCCTGGCTCGGTCAGAACGGCGTCAATCACCCGGTCATCGCCTGGGGGAATGGCACCGGCAGTACGCCGTCCGCCTATAGCAGCCTGCTGCATCATATGGCCAGCCACGGCTTTATCGTGGCCGCCGCCAATACCACCAACGCCGGTACGGGCGAGGCCATGCTCAGCTGTGTCGACCAGGCACTGAGCCAGTACTCGGGTAATGTGGACCCCAATCGCATCGGCACCTCGGGTCACTCCCAGGGGGGTGGTGGCGCCATCATGGCCGGGCAGGACCCGCGCGTGACCGCCACGGCACCGATGCAGCCCTACCAGCTGGGTCTGGGCCACGATACGTCCTCGCAGCGCAACCAGAACGGCCCCATGTTCCTGATGTCCGGCAGCAGTGATTCCATTGCCGGCACCACATTGAACCAGGGACCGATTTTCCGTCGCTCCAATGTCCCCACTTTCTGGGGGATTCTGCAGGGCGCCGGGCACTTCGAGCCCACCGGCGATGGCGGCGATTTCCGTGGTCCGACCACGGCCTGGTTCCGTCATCACCTGATGGATGATGCAGGGGCCGCGCAGATGTTCAATGGCTCCAACTGCACCTTGTGCACCCATGGCGACTGGGAAGTACAGAAAAAGTCCATGAACTGATCTGTACGTCGCTTCGTGACCCGGTCCCTTGAGCGCTGCCCCGGCGGCCTCAAGGGACCGGGTTCTTTTATGCGCTCGCAGTACGCATGCCCCCCGCGAGCGCGTCTCAAGACAAT
>SLLK01000035.1 GCA_007134115.1 Gammaproteobacteria bacterium
AGGGCGCTCCGGCGCCGGCAAGACCACCGTGGCCAGTTTGCTGCCGCGGTTTTATGATCCTCAGGACGGGCGCATTACGCTGGACGGCCACGATATCCGCAGCTATCGCCTGGCCGACCTGCGTCGCCAGATCTCGCTGGTTAACCAGGAGGCCACTCTGTTCAACGACACGGTGGCCGCAAATATCGCGTACGGCAGTGTGGATGATGTGTCGCGCCAGCGTATTGTGGCGGCGGCGCGTGCGGCCTACGCCTGGGACTTCATCCAGCGGTTGCCGTTGGGCCTGGAGACAGTCGTGGGGCAAAACGGCGTGTTGCTATCGGGTGGTCAACGTCAGCGCCTGGCTATTGCCCGCGCGCTGCTCAAGGATGCGCCGGTGTTGATTCTGGATGAAGCCACCTCGGCCCTGGACAGCGAATCGGAGCAGCATATACAGGCCGGCCTGACGGCCCTGATGGAGAATCGCACCACACTGGTGATTGCCCACCGCCTGTCCACCATTGAGCATGCCGATTGTATTGTGGTCATGGATCAGGGCCGCGTGGTGGAGCAGGGCACGCACCGGGCGTTGCTGGCGCGCGGCGGCCACTACGCTGATCTGCACGCCATGCAGTTCGGGGATGGAGCAACGGCAGCGGGTGACGGTGCGCCCGGCGCCGAAGGTGGCTGATTGATGAACCACTGGCGCGCGCGGCTGGCAGAGGGGTGCGAACGACTGTGGTACGGCCCCCGGCGACGGGCGTGGCCGTTGCTGCCCCTGGCCTGGTTGTACGGCTTGTTGCGCCGGGCGCATGAGGGTCTGTACCGGTCGCGTCTGCGGCGACCCCGGCACCCGGGTGTGCCGGTGATTGTGGTGGGCAACCTGACGGTGGGTGGTACCGGCAAGACACCGCTGGTGATCTGGCTGGCGGATGCGCTGACGGCGGCCGGCTGGCGGCCCGGCATCGTGACACGGGGTTATGGGCGGCGTCGGGGTAGTGAGCCACGCGTGGTCACCGTCCACAGTATGGCGCAGGAAGTGGGTGACGAAGCGCTTCTGCTCGCCCGGCGTACCGGCTGCCCGGTGATCAGTGGTCCCGACCGGGTGGCGGCAGCCCGCTTGCTGGTCACTGATCAGGGCGTGGATACGGTGCTTAGCGATGACGGCTTGCAGCACTACGGGCTGGCCCGCGATTTGGAGTGGGTGGCGTTCGATGCCGCCCGGGGCACGGGCAACGGCTGGCTGTTGCCGGCGGGCCCGTTGCGTGCTCCGCTCGCGACACTGGCATCCGGTGCGATACTGGTCAGCACCGGCGGGCCCGCGTATATTGGGGGCCGTCGCGCGTTGCCGGTGAGCCTGAGGCAGCGTGATGCAGTGCGCATTCGGGACGGGTTGCGCCGGCCGCTGGCGGCTTTCGCGGGACAAACGGTGCACGCCGTGGCCGGTATTGGCCACGCGGCGCGTTTTTTCGACCAACTGCGTGACGAACACGGTCTGCAAGTGATCGCCCACGCCTTTACCGACCATCACGCCTATGTGGCCGACGACCTCGATTTTGGTGACGGCCTGGCGGTCGTCATGACCGAGAAAGACGCGGTAAAATGCGAAGACTTTACCGGCTATGACTGGTGGGCGGTTCCGGTGGATGCCGAGCCGGCAGAGCCGGCGCGCGGACTGCTTCTGGATCGGCTTGGGCAGATCGTGACGCGAAGCAAAGCAAAGAGTGACCCTGAGGGGCCAACCTGAGAGACCCGTATGGACAAGAATCTGCTCGATATACTCGTATGCCCGCTGTGCAAGAGCAGTCTGAAGTACAACAAAAGCGCGGCGGAGTTGATTTGCCGCGCTGATCGGCTGGCGTTTCCCGTGCGTGACGGTATTCCTGTGATGCTTGAGGATGAGGCGCGACCGCTGGCCGCTGATGAGGATGTTCCCAAATGAAGTTCAAGGTTGTGATTCCCGCGCGTCACGGCGCCTCGCGCCTGCCGGGCAAGCCGCTGCGGCTGATTGCCGGCGAGCCGATGATTCGTCATGTATACCAGCGGGCTGTGGAAAGCGGTGCCGACCAGGTGGTGGTGGCGACCGATCATGACGCGGTGGCGGAAACGGTACGCGAGTTTGGTGGTGATGTGTGCATGACGGATAGCGCTCACCACAGTGGCAGCGATCGCATTGCCGAGGTCGCCCGCGCGCGCAAGTGGAAGTCAGATCATATCGTGGTCAACCTGCAGGGCGACGAGCCGACCATGCCGCCGGCCAATATCGCGTCGGTGGCGCAGAATCTGCAGCGTGACAAGCGCGCGCGCATTGCCACCCTGTGCACGGCCATGGGTACGGTGGAAGAGTTGCTGGATACCAACGCCGTCAAGGTGGTGCGTGATGCCAATAACTATGCGCTGTATTTCAGCCGGTCACCGATTCCGTATCATCGTGAGGGCGGCTTTTCGGTAGATGCCGGCATGCCGCCGGGTAACTGGTGGCGGCATATGGGGCTATATGCCTACCGCGTGGACAGTTTGCTGGAATACACCGCCTTGCCGGTGGCGGAGCTGGAGCAACAGGAAGCGCTGGAACAGCTGCGCGCGCTGTGGCACGGCATGGCCGTGCATGTGGGGGACGCCGAAGCCATGCCGGTCGGCGGCGTGGATACCGAGGCGGATCTGGAGCGCGCGGAGGCGTTTCTGACGGCTTCGGTGAGCAACGGTTGAAGGCGGCGGTATCTCCCGGCAGTCAGTGGAGGTGGACATGACATCCGTGCTGTTTGTCTGTATGGGCAATATCTGCCGTTCACCCACGGCCGAAGGCGTCTTTACGCAGGTGCTGGAACGCCATGCCTTGCAGGATCGGGTGGTGGTCGATTCGGCGGGCACCCACGGTTACCATGTCGGCCACCCGCCGGACACGCGGGCCATGCAGGTAGCCCGTACGCGGGGCATCGACTTGTCTGTGCAGCGTTCGCGCCGGGTAACGGTGGAGGATTTCGACCGCTTCGACTATGTGCTGGCCATGGATGAGCATAATCTGGGTGATCTGGACGCGTTGCGTCCGGCAGCCTTCTCCGGCCACCTGGGGTTATTGATGGATTTTGCCGAGGCGCCGGCACAGCGCTCGGTGCCGGATCCGTACTACGGCGGCGACAGTGGCTTCGTGCGTGTTTTCGACATGATAGAGGAAGCCAGTGAAGGTCTGGTCACGGTGATTCGCCGACAGCTGGAAGCGCGCTGATTCATCTGTCGCCAGCCCGTGCCGCTCTCAGGCCGAAATAGCGGCCGATCGCCCGATGTGCCGGGATTCACCATAGAGGTAGTCCCGCGTCATGGGTACGCTGTCGTTGCTGCGATTGAGCTGAAGCTGAAGTACCACCAGATCACTCCAGCGAAATGCGGCCTGCGATATTTGCAGGTAGAACTCCCACATACGGCAGAATTCCTCGCCCAGCTCCTTGCTGAACTCCTCGCGCGTCGCCTGAAACCGCTGGTTCCAGTGTTTCAGTGTTTCCGCGTAGTGCAGTCGCAATACTTCAAGATCACTCATCACCAGGCCGCTTTTCTCCACCGGGCGGGCCATTTCAGACAACGCCGGGATGTAGCCGCCGGGGAATATATGTCGCCGTATCCACGGGTTGGTGGCCGCCGGCGGGCCGCTGCGACCGATGGTGTGAAGCAGCGTGGTGCCGCCCGGCGCGAGCAGCTTGTGGACGGTGTCAAAAAAGCGCTGGTATTGCGGCCGGCCCACATGCTCGAACATGCCCACACTGACAATGGCGTCATAGCTGCCGCGGTGCCGCCGGTAGTCTTGCAGCCGGAATTCCACGCGTTCGGCGAGGCCACGTTCACGGGCCCGCTGCTGCGCGAGCTCCAGTTGCTCGCTGGACAGGGTCAGGCCGACCACTTTGGCGCCGTAATGTTCTGCCAGATGCAGCGCCATGCCACCCCAGCCACAGCCGATATCCAGGACTTTGGCGTCGGGTTCGAGTAGAAGCTTGCGTGCCACATGTTCGCGCTTGGCTGTCTGCGCATCCTCCAGCGACAGGCCCGGGCGGGGGAAATAGGCGCAGGAATACTGCATGTCGCGGTCGAGAAATTTACGGAACAAGCGGGCATCCAGATCATAGTGGCGGCTGATGTTGCGCCGCGCCCGCCACGGCCAGTTGAACTCGCTGATGGTGCGGATCACCGGACGTACGGCGCGCGCCAGCGGTGAGTAGGCGCCCGTGCCCAGGTTACGCAGAACGATTTCGAACAGCGGCAACAGATCGTTCCGGGGTACGTTCCACTCCCCGCGCATGTAAGTCTCGCCCAGCTGCAGGCCGGGCCACATCAGAATGCGCCGAAGCGTGCCCCGTCGCCTGAATTCAATGGTTGCCTCGGGTTGGCCGCTACCCAGTGTGTGCACCGTGCCGTCGGGAAAGTGCAGGTGCAGTGTGCCGTTTGTTACCCGTTTTGCCAGCGTATTCCAGAACATGATCTCACTCCCTGTCATATTCTGCCCGTCCCGCTCACCACACTAGAAAGCGGCGAAGGCCCGGTCAAGTGTGTATCTCTTCAAACTGACCGGAGACCACGGTAACTGCTTGCGTCGGGGCCGCCCGACGGCGCCCGGGAGGATCTACGCGGTGTCCCTTGATTGTCCTTAACTACCGCCGCGGACATGAGGGCTGGGGCAATCTCTGCGGTTCCGTGGTGCAGGCGTCACCGTTTCTGGAAAGCGCCACCGAAATCAGCGAAGGCACCGAGGTAAGGGCATTGTTACCTTGATTTTTCGGTGTATTCGGTGGGTTCGGTGGCTGATTAAGTCGGGGTGTCACCGTTTCTGGAAAGCGCCACCGAAATCACCGAAAGCACTGAGGTAAGGGCATTGTTACCTTGATTTTTCGGTGTATTCGGTGGGTTCGGTGGCTGATTAAGTCGGGGTGCCACCGTTTCTGGAAAGCGCCACCGAAATCAGCGAAGGCACCGAGGTGAGGGCATTGTTACCCTGGTTTCTCGGTGTATTCGGTGAGTTCGGTGGCTGATTAAGTCGGGGTGTCACCGTTTCTGGAAAGCGCCACCGAAATCACCGAAGGCACCGAAAAAACACCCGCTGTACTTTCTGTGGGCGCTGCGGGTGATTGCTGATTCCGGCAGGCTGCTAGTCGTCAAACCACAGGCCGGGATTCATGATGCCGTTGGGATCCAGGCTGGTCTTGGCGGCGCGCACGGCGGCGCGGAACGGCGCGGGGATTTCCTCTTTTGCCCACGGTTTATGGTCCCGGCCCATGGCGTGATGGTGGCTGATGGTGCCGCCGCCGGCCATGACGGCCTCCGCGGCTGCGGCCTTGATCTCAAGCCAGTGTTCGCCCAGCGCGCCGGGCCGGCTGCGGCCATAGAACGAGAAGTACAGACAGATGCCGTCGGTGTAGGCGTGGGTGGTGCGGCACATCACGGCGCCCTGGCCGCAGACCCGGTTGAGTGCGGTCTGGGTGGCCTGTTGTACCTCGTGATAGAACGCCGGCAGGCGGCTCCAGGGGACCGCCGTCTCGAAGGTATCCAGGATCATGCCATAGTCCATCAGGAGGTCACGCACATACGGCTGGCGGAAAAACGCCTGGCGCCAGTCACTGACGCTGTCCCCGGCGCTCGATGGCGGTTCTTCCTTCCCGCCGTGCGTGCGCACAATGTTGAGTGCATGCTGCATGGCGTGCTCGACCGGGAGATGACCGGATTCGAAACCCAGGATCATCAGGGCGCCCTCGGCGCTGCGGCCGCTCATCGCGCGGCTCTGAAAGTGCTCGGCAGGATCCAGCAGGCGCAACTGGGCCGGGTACAGGCCGCTTTGCAGTACTTCACGGGCTGCCTCCAGCGCGTCTTCGAAAGTGGCAAAGATTATGCCGCGCGTATCACGGTGTTGCGGGCGGGGCTGGATGCGCAGCCGGGCTTCGGTAATGATGCCCAGGAAGCCTTCGCTGCCGCACCACAGGCGGTTGGGGTCCACGCCGACACTGGATGCCGGCAACGGCCGGGTTTCCACCATGCGACCGTCCAGCAGCATGACACGCATCGCCTGTACCTGGTCTTCGATCTTGGCGTACAGGGTGCTGAAATGGCCTGCACCGCGGGTGGCGATCCAGCCGCCCACGGTGCTGTGGAAGTAGGACTGCGGGAAGTAGCGCATGGTCAGTCCGTGCGGTTTGAGTGCCGCATCCAGGTCAGGGCCCAGAGTGCCGCCGCGGACCGCGACCACCCGCGAACGCTCGTCTACCTCGGTGATCCCCTGCAAGCGTTGCAGGTCCACGGAAACGCAGCCGTTGAAGTCATCCAGGTCATCGGGCGTGACGCCGCCGACCACACTGGACCCGCCGCCAAAGGGGATGACTGCCAGGCGTTCCCGGTCCGCCCAGGCAAGTATGCGCGCCAGTGACTCTTCGCTGTCGGGGTAAGCCACCACATCAGGTGCGGGCAACGGCGAAACTTCACGCAGGCGCGCCAGATCACGATAACTGCGGCCCACCGCATGCAGGAGTCGTTCGTGGTGATCACTGCTCAGCCAGTCGCGCAACTGTGGGGGGATGTCCGTTCGTGCGGGGGACAGGGTCATGGCGTCGGCCTGCGGCGCCGCCGAGGGTTCCGGCAGCTTGCCGTCAAAGAAAAGGGACATCGCGGATAGTGCGGCCTTGCGTTCATCTGCCGTCAGGCCGTCCTCGAGGTAGCCCCAGCCAACAGGGTTGCGGGTTTTGGCGTTCATTGAGCCTCCTGCAGTTCAGGGAAACGCTGATCTATTCACTCGCACCGCAGTGGGTGCCGGGAGTGGCTGATTCAAGGCGCATTGCGCATCACAGTAGCCGCTGTGTTTCAGGCGAGCAAGGCCACGCCGAGGCAGTCACTCTCAGCGCCAACCCCGCGGGGGCGCGGGATATTTCCTCTGGCCTTCGTTGCGTCGCGCTCATGTAGCGCAGCGAGTGCACCACGCGCGGCGCGCCCGGCGAGGAAAAATCCCGTTGGCTGCGGGTGCGAATGAATGGATCAGAGGTGCCTTCCTGCCGATTGCGCGCTACCTGCGCCATGCCTGAGGCGCGACGAACAGATCAGCGTTCTTCTACTCGGAATTGCCGGCGCGCGAGGCCGGCGAGGGCAGGGTGCTGCCGACCGGTGGCAGGCGTTCTGCCAGGCGGATGGTCTCCAGGCCAAGCAGGCGGCGATAAATGAGCTGGTAGCTGAGTACCGCTTCTATATAACCCCGGGTTTCCGCATACGGCAGGGTCTCGATCCAGATATCGGCATCGACGGCGGTTTCCGGCAACCACTGGCGGACTTTGTGGCTGCCCGCGTTATATGCGCCCAGCGCCAGCGCAGGATGCTGGTCGAAGCGATCCAGCAGGCCGACCAGATAGCGCACGCCGTAGCGGATGTTGCGTTCGGGGGTGAACAAAAGGTCCGGGCTGGCCAGGGGTTCGTTAAAGCTGCTGGCCAGATTGCGTCCGGTACCGGGCATGATCTGCATCAGCCCGCGCGCGCCCACCGGTGAGATGGCATCCGGGTCAAAGCTGCTCTCGCGGCGGATCACGGCATAGGGCAGGGTGGGATCGATCTGGCGCCGGGTAGACTCTTCATCGATGAGTTCCGCGTAGGCAATGGGAAAGCGCAGGCCCAGATCGTCCCAGTAGCCGGCGTCGGCGAGCAGGCGAATGGCCCGTTCGTGCATCCCCCAGCGCTGCGCCAGATGCGCCGCCGCGGCAAGCTGCTCCGGTGCCAGTCGGCTGGCCGCTGCCTCCCATTCGCGCCGGCTTTCCAGTTCCAGGTTGAAGTGGCGCAGCTCCCCGATGCGGCGGAATGCCGGCGTGGCCGCCAGGGCTTCAATCTCTTGCTCGCTGACCACCAGCGGTGTCTGGGCGAATTCGTAATCACGCTCCAGATGATCGGCGGCGAGGAAGGCATGGAAATTACGATGAGCGGCCAGATCACGATAGTTTGACCGCGCCCGACGGTGCTGCCCGGTGGCGTCCAGTGCCCGCGCGCGCCAGTACTGCCAGCGGTGTTCGCCGGCCTGCCCGGCAGGCATCTGGCGCAGCCAGTAAAGCGTCTGCTCCCAGTCACCGCGCGCCAGATTCCAGCGCACACGCCAGGCATGGATGTTTTCGTCGACTGCCTCCTCAGGCACGGTGTCCAGCAGCTTGCCGGCCCCGGGATGCCCGCGTACGGCGAGAATCAGCGCCAGATGGCGATGCGTTTGTGCGTGCGCCGCACCGCGCGGGTGTTCGTCATCCGCCTTGATGCGTTGCCACATGGCGATGGCGCGGTCGGAGTCCTGGCGTAACTGGCGACGTACTGCGTGCAGTCTGATCAGGGCACGCAGTTCGGGGTCCGCGGTGGCATGTCGGTCGAGTATGCCGTTTATCCGGTGTGGGTAGCGGTCCACTTCCAGCCAGCCGTCAAGCAAGGCACGCTCCTGCTCGGCGAGCAGGGGTCGCAGGGCCCGCGCCAGGCCGGGCTGGTTGGCGTCCATCGCCAGCTTGATGCGCTCCCACACATGGTCGGTGGTGAAACCGTCGCTGTCCTGCCAGGCGTTGAACAGGGGATCGCAGGCCTGCGGTCGTGAACGACCACTGAGCCACAGACGTTCCGCGCCGACGAAGGCCTCTGCCTCATGGCCCAGTTGCAGGAGCCCGTACAGGTGCTGACAGCGCAGGGCGGGATCCGACACGGTGGGACGGAAGTCGGCAACGTAGGTGGCCCAGTCCTCTTCGCGCGCCAGCCGCTCCAGCCAGCGGCGATGGATCAGCCAGGACAGCGGACTGTCGGCATGTTCCTGAATGAAATCGAGCACCTCGTCACGCCGCTCCAGCGGCATACTGGCACGCAGGTCGCGGTATTTGAGGTAGGGCTGCAGGGGGTAGTCCTCCAGCGCCGGAAGCAGCTGGCGGTAGCGCTCATGATCGCCCTCGATCAGTGCCTGCTCGGCGGCGATGAACAGCCGTCGCTCCTCTTCCAGCCCGGACGGCTGTTCATTGGCCGGCGCTGCCGTGACGCAGGCGAGCATGACCAGTGAGAGCAACCGGCCTGAAACATGATGGGCAGCATATTTGTGCATGGGTCCCATCATGTCACCGCATGGAGCATCGCTCAAGGCCGCTGAAGGGGCGTTGGGCTACCGCCCGGAGTGCTTCGGGGTGGTTCGGTTCAGCGTATATGTACCCTGCCACCGGGTCTGCGCCAGCAGGGTGACGTATGGGAGGGCCACTTCACAGCGCATGGTCCCGCCGCGAGGCGAGAGCTGGCGTGCTTCGAGCACGGTTTTTTCCAGCCTTTGCGCCCACCAGGGTGCCAGTGTGCAGTGGGCGGAGCCGGTCGCGTGATCCTCGTCCGTGCCGGCGGCGGGAACAAAAAAGCGTGATACGAAATCACAATCCTCGCCGACTGCTGTGATCATCAGACCGCCTTCCAGGGCCGTGAGCCGGGAAAAATCCGGTTGCACAGCCCTCACGGCCGCGGCGTCGGGAAGCAGGGCGAGGTGGTTCCCGTTGTCGGCCAGATGCACGCTCAGCGGCAGGGTGCCCAGGCTCTGTTCGATTGGCGCCGGGCAGGCGATGACGGGGCCGGCGGCTATGGCCGGCAGTGTGACGGCGAGCAGCGCACCCCGACGGACCACAGTCAGCAGGCCGGACGCGGTGGCAAAATGCAGCGCATCGGGCTGATTGCCGGCAGCGCTTGATTGGCGAAACAACAGCGTGGCTGCCGCCAGCGTGGCATGACCGCACAGTTGCAGTTCGCGGGCGGGCGTGAACCAGCGCACTTGGAAATGGTCAGTACACGGCGTGACGAAGGCGGTGGCCGGCAGGGCAATATCGCGGGCGGTATGCTGCAGGTGCTCCGCTTCCGGCCAGTCCTCGAGCATCACCACCGCAGCAGGGTTGCCCGCGCAATGCTCACCGGTGAAGGCATGGACTTCATGGTACTCATTCATGGCTTGTTTCCCGGACTGCGGCTTGTGGGCATGATCCCCGGATGGCTATGCTGTGCAAACAGTCCCGAACACGCCCGGCCAGAGAGATTCTCATGACGCATGGTACTGAATCCACCCGAGTACATCCCGCCCCTGCCGGCGCGCTGTGCGATGCTTTCAGGCAGGTACGGTCATGGACCGAGCATCTGGCGGCGCCGCTGAGCGCCGAGGATCAGGTGATCCAGAGTATGCCCGATGTCAGCCCCTGCAAGTGGCATCGGGCCCATGTCACCTGGTTTTTCGAGACCTTTGTGCTTAAACCGCACGTGCCCGGGTATCGCGAATATCACCCGGATTTCGCCTTTCTTTTTAATTCCTACTATGTGTCGCTGGGGGATCGCCACCGGAGACCCGAACGCGGGCTGGTGTCGCGCCCCTCGGCGGCCGAAGTCGGGGCGTACCGCGCCTGGGTGGATGAGGCCATGGTGCGCCTGATGAGTGACGCCGACGACGCGTTGCTGGCCACCATTGAACCCCTCGTGGTGCTGGGCCTGCATCACGAACAGCAGCATCAGGAGCTGATGCTGATGGATATCAAGCATGTGTTCTGGAGCAATCCGCTGCGTCCCGCCTACCGTGACGAAACGCCTCCGGTGGCTGTGCCCGATGAGGTTCAGACAGAGGCATGGCTGACGTTTGACGGCGGCCGGTTCATGATTGGCTCCGATATCGGGTCCGGGTCGTTTCGTTTTGGTGAGTTTGCGTACGACAACGAAGGTCCGCGTCATGAAGTTCTGCTGGGGGATTTCAGGCTCGCGACGATGCCGGTGACCAACGCCGACTATCTGGCCTTCATTGCCGATGGCGGCTACCGCACCCCTGCCCTGTGGCTTTCCGACGGCTGGGATCGTGCCTGCGCGGAAGACTGGCAGGCGCCGCTGTATTGGGAACAACGCGACGGACAGTGGTGGCATATGACCCTGCACGGCATGCAACCAGTCGATCCGCGGGCCCCCGTTTGCCATGTCAGTTTCTACGAAGCGCAGGCGTTTGCGCTGTGGGCGGGTCATCGGTTGCCCACCGAGGCTGAATGGGAGCGTGTGGCCGCGGAGGTCCCGGTGAGCGGCAACTTTGTGGCGTCGGGGGCGTTGCGCCCTGTCCCTCCGGCGGCCGAAGCTGACGCGCCTGCGGCGCTGTTTGGTGATGTGTGGGAATGGACCGCAAGTCCGTATACGCCTTATCCGGGTTACCGTGCACCCGCCGGGGCGGTGGGCGAATACAATGGCAAGTTCATGATTAATCAGATGGTGATGCGCGGTGGCGCCTGTGTCACACCGCAATCGCATATGCGATCCAGTTACCGGAATTTCTTCTATCCTCACATGCGCTGGCAGTTTGGCGGTATCCGGCTGGCTGCGGACGCGTGATTCCACTGCGTGACAGCACCCCGACCAGACGCCTGCCGCTGGTCACCTGGAGTCTGCTTGCCGCCTGTGTGGGCGTGTTCATGTGGCAGTTGTCGCTGGAACAGGCGGCGCTGGAGCGGGTGATCATGGCGCTGGGCGTTGTGCCGGCGAGCCTGCTCGGGGATTATTCCCTGCCGCCGGACGTGGCCATGGTGCCGCCGGTGGCGAGTATTTTTACCTCCATGTTTCTGCACGGCGGCTGGCTGCACCTGATCAGTAACATGCTGTACCTGTGGATCTTCGCCAACAATGTCGAAGACAGCATGGGGCGCGGCCGCTTTTTGCTGTTCTACCTGCTGTGCGGTGTGGTCGCCGTATTTGCGCAGGCAGTGCCTGATCCGGGTTCTGAAATACCCATGATCGGCGCCAGCGGGGCGATTTCCGGGGTGCTCGGCGCCTACCTGCTGCTGCTGCCGCGCGCACGGATTCTGATGCTGGTGCCCATCGTGGTGATATGGACAGTGTTGCGTCTGCCGGCGGTGCTGGTGCTCGGCCTGTGGTTCGTGATTCAGCTGGCGCAGCACCTGATGAGCGATCCGGGGCAGGGGGGTGTGGCCTTCGGCGCCCATGTGGGCGGATTTGTGGCCGGCCTTGTGCTGTTGCCCCTGTTCAAACGCCGTGGCGTGCCTTTATTTCGTTAAACCGGTTTCCGCCGCAAACCGGGCCGGCCGCTGTGCCAGTCGGCCGACCCTTTGCGGAAGGTGCCTGTCAATTGCCGGTGTAGGCCCGGGGAGAGGCGAAGTCGGCAACCACTTCCCAGTCAGCCTCGTCCAGCAGTGGGCGAATGATGCGGGTCTGGGTGCCGGTGACGTACGGGAACTGCGTGAAGTCCACGCCGTCGGGGACGGCGCCGCCCGCGCTGTAATCGGAAATGCCCTGCAATGCCTCGAGGTAGCCGGAGCGGCTGACATCGCCGTTCTCCAGTGCGCGCCGGAAGGCTTCAAAGGCCACGTGGGACTGGTAGTAGGCAATCAGTATGTAGTTG
>SLLK01000338.1 GCA_007134115.1 Gammaproteobacteria bacterium
GTAACGTCGCACGCGGCAACAAGCTGTTCGTCACGATTCTTGTCTTGCTGGCGCTGTTTCTCGGGGCCAGTGTGGCCTCGTTTGTATACCTCAATGCGGTGCAGGAATATGACTCGGAATACGCCCGCCTGACGGCGGAACAGCGTATCCAGACCGAGCTTATAAGCAAGCACGCCTTCGAGGCGATCAACGGTGACCCGCTGTTGCTGGCCGGACGTGGCTCATTCCTTGACCTGCAGGAATCCCAGCTGGATTTCCAGGACGTTCTCGGCGTGCTGACCGAGGGCGATGCCTTTGTGGGCCTGCCGCCGGCGCCGCGTTTGGCGCGTGTGCAGGTGGAAAACGTCCAGATCATCTGGGAGGACATCGACGCCAGGCTGAGCCTGATCCTGGATGCCGAGCTTTTCGTGCCCACCGCGCGTCGCTACGGTCAGCAGATCAACGAGATGATGCCCGGCATGCTGGATAACTTCGACAGCATGATCGCGAACATGGAAGCCGGCGGCGCGCCCACGCAACAGGTCGGCATTGTGCTGCGCCAGCAGCTGGCCGCGCAGCGCGTGCTTGACCGCATCAACAGCCTGCTCAACCTGGGTCCGGGCGCCGAGACGGCGGTCGATGTGCTGCAACCGGAAATCGATCAACTGGGTGAGACGCTGCGTGCCTTGCGCGATGGTGGCGCCGGCGTGCCGCGCGTGGCCAACCCCCAGGCCCGCCAGAACCTGGAGCAGATCATCAGCACCTACAACACGCTCTCGGATCTGGGTGGTTATATCGCCCTCAACGCTGCCGGGCTGCTGGAAGCCAACCGCGTTTCGCGTGAGGTGGTCGGTGCGATTCCCGAGCTGCAGGATGCGTTGACACTGCAGGAGCAGGCCTTTGACCTGGTCGTCGATGAGCGCCCGCTGGAAGCCGTGCACGCTGCGGTATTCGGGGCCATCGGCCTGATCCTGATGATCACCGCCATTTACCTGCTGGCCTCCCAGATTCGTGAGCTGATCTCCAATGCGCGGGCGGAGAACCAGCGTAACCAGGACGCCATCCTGCAGCTGCTTGATGAGATGGGGAACCTCGCGGAAGGTGACCTCTCGGTGCAGGCCACGGTGACCGAGGATATTACCGGGGCGATTGCCGACTCCATCAACTACGCCATCGAAGCCCTGCGTGACCTGGTCACCACCATCAACAACACGGCCGAACGCGTCACCTCGGCGGCGGTGGAAACCCGGGATACGGCGTCGCGCCTGATTGAGGCCAGTGAGCACCAGACCTCGCAGATTCACTCGGCCACGGAATCCATTGACCGCATGGTGCGTTCCATCGAGCAGGTGTCTGAGAACGCCCAGCGTTCGGCCAAGGTGGCCCAGCAGTCGGTGACCATCGCCTCCAATGGCGGGCGCGCGGTGCGGCGTACCATCGAGGGTATGGATACCATCCGCGAGCAAATCCAGGAGACTTCCAAGCGAATCAAGCGCCTGGGTGAAAGCTCGCAGGAGATCGGTAACATCGTTGAGCTGATCAACGACATCGCCGAACAGACCAACATCCTGGCGTTGAATGCCGCCATTCAGGCGTCTTCGGCAGGTGAAGCAGGCCGCGGCTTCGCGGTGGTGGCGGATGAAGTGCAGCGCCTTGCCGAGCGCTCCACCAACGCGACCAAACAGATCGAGGCGCTGGTGCGTACCATCCAGGCGGATACCAGTGAGGCGGTCACCTCCATGGAGAAGAGCACCGCGGGCGTGGTGTCCGGGGCACAGCTGGCCGAGGATGCGGGTAACTCGCTGGACGAAATCGAGCGCGTGTCGAACCAGATCGCGAGCCTGGTGCAAAGCATCTCGGATGCTGCGCGCCAGCAGTCGCAGCAGGCCTCCGAGGTGTCCCAGACCATGACCTCGATTCAGGATATTACCGTGCAGACCGCTGAAGGTACCCGGGCTACCGGGGAGGCTATCGGTCGTCTGGCGGATATGGCGACCGAGCTGCGCAGCTCGGTGGCCGGGTTCAAACTGCCTTAGGGCAGGAGCCGGGAAGGGCGACACATGCGTGTGGTGAGCCACACATTCCGGTTGGCCGGCGAAGTCAGCATCGGTCAGTCGAGGACGCAGCAGCCGGCGGGCTTCACGGCCCGCCCTGACGGGGGAGGTGTGTCATGCTGAAGCACTCCGCCGTCGATTCCCTGCAGTGGGTCAAGAAGCAGATCAACACCTCACTGGGTGTGGCCCAGTCCCGGCTTGAGCAGTACCTGGAGTCGCCGGACAACGATGATCTGCTGGTCGAGGCCGCCGGTGAACTGCATCAGGTGCGCGGCACCCTGGCTATGCTCGAACTGAACGGTCCGGCCATGCTGGCTGAAGCGATGGAGCGGGTTGTACAGGCCGCGCTCAACAAGTCCCTTGATCGACCCCAGGAAATGTACGAGCCCATGCTGGCCGGGCTCATGGTGCTTCCCGATTACCTCGACTGGTTGCAGAGCGGCGAGCATGACCTGCCCGAGATTCTGCTGGACCAGATCAATGGCTTGCGTGAGATCAGCGGTGAGCCGGCGTATTCCGGCGCCGATATGTTTGCGCGCGTGATCGGCGCGCGTCTGCGTCCGGATTTCAAGCCCCGGCTGGTGACCGAGCCGCCCGCCGATGCCCGTGAGCAGGCGAAGAAGCTGCGTGGCCGGTTTCAGGTGGCGTTGCTCGGCTGGTACAAGTCCGAGCGCGGCAAGGGCCGGCCCTACCTGGACGAACTGGCCAAGATTTCGCGTGAGTTGCAGAACGCGGCGACCAGCAATGAGGCTCACCACCTTTGGTGGGTGCTGGGCGGCCTGGTCGAGGCCTTGCGTGACGACGGGCTGGTGGCCGACACCCATCTGAAGCAGTTGCTGGGCCGTGTAGAGCGGCAGATGAAGGAAGTGGCTGCACGTGGTGAAGAAGCCTACGCCGACGATGCGGCGGCCGGCGAATTGCTCTCCAGAATGCTTTACTACGTAGGGCGCGCGCGCAGTGACGGCGAACAGGTGAGCGGCATCCGTCAGGCCTTTGATCTGCCCGCATTGCTGCCCGATGAGAGCCAGATACAGAATCTGCGTGAACGGCTGGCGGGCCCCAATTCCCGGGTGCTCGGCACCGTGGCCGGGGCGATTACCGACGACCTGATCAGCGTCAAGGAAGCGCTGGACGTGTTCCGGCGTATGGACGCGCCTGACGTCGAGGAACTCAAACCGCTGCTCGAAA